>NZ_JBHYVA010000613.1:0-5247 GCF_042750055.1 Streptomyces sp. NPDC059456 | reverse complement strand
TCTCTTGGGGCGCTCGTGTTCTTTTTGTCTCCGCGCCGGGCGGCCGGCCCCCCCCCCCCCCGGCCGGTGCCCAGCAGCGCGGCACCGACCAGCTCCTCCCACTCCCCGTGACCCGTGCCGGCGTCCGTGTCCGCCTTCGTTGTCGTCGTCACCGCGCCCCTCCCTCTCTCCTGCGGCAGTGCTCCGGTCCCGCCCCCTCCGCGGGACCGGAGCGGCTCTCGTTCCCCGTCGGCCGACCCTTCAGCTTGCGTGGTTGTCGTTCACAAAAGCCCCCCGGCTTCGTCGTTCGTGCACGTCGGCGCCCCCGCGCCGCCGTTCCCTCCCCTACGGGACCCCCGGTCCCGTCACCCCAGGGCGACCGGTTCCGGGCAGCCCGGCTGCCAGGCCGTCAGCGGGGTGAATCCACGGTGTCCGCATTCGCCGAACACCGTGACCGGGCCGCCGCCCGAGAGCGCGGCCAGCTGCCAGAGCCCGGACCGCGATCCGCCCCCGGTCAGCGCGACCGGCAGCGCGGAGGTGCCCTCCGCGTCCGCCAGCTGCCAGCCCAGTTCCCCCGGTATCGGGATCACCGGGCCCAGCACCACGGGCCACGAGTCGAGCCACGGGTCCTCCCGCAGCGCCGCCCCGTACGCCTCCAGTGCCGCCCCCGTGGAGACCCCGGCCGGGACCCGGCCGTCCGGCGCGGCCGGCGCGGACCTCTCCCCGAGATCCGCCCGCAGCCCCGCCGTACCGGGCCGGAAGCGGGCCTCCGCCGCCAGCACCAGCCCCACGGGCAGCGCCAGCGCCGGCGGCCGCCCGGGCGGCCCGAAGTCCAGCACCAGGGCCGGGCGCCCGCTCCCCAGCCCGTGCAGCCACGTCCGGCGGGTGGTGAGCCTGCCGTCCGGTGACACCGAGTCGTACTGGGCCAGCACCAGCCAGCTGTCCCGTACGACCTCCCCCTCCGCGCCGGAACCCGGAAGCCCCACCCTGCTCCGGACCGTCGCGGCGAGCGGCTCCGGCAAACCTGCCAACCCGAGCCAACCCCGGTTCAGCAGGTGCAGCAGCGCGCCCTCCTCCAGCATCCGGGCGGGCCAGCCGGGACCGCAACCGGGTATCGTCCCCAACTCCCGCACCCGCGCCGCGAGTCCCGGCGCCTGGGCGTCGACCATCCGCGCGGCCGTCTCCTCCCAGGGCGCGTAGCCCGCCTGCTGCTGACCGGCCAGGCCCGAGCGCAGCACGTCCTCCAGCCGCTGTTCCAGCTCGGTGACGCCGGCGCTGATCCGGGCCGCCCTCCGTTCGGCCCGGCGCCTCGCCGCCTGCGCGTCGACCGGTCCGCCCTCCGCGGCGGCCGCCCGCCCCGCCTGCGCCGCCCGCCCCGCCTGCCATCCCGCCGCCCAGTCCGGCGCGTCACCACCCCCTTCGACCCCGTCCGCCGCCCGGAGCAGCAGCAGCCCGAGCGCGTGCTTGCACGGGGACTTCCGGCTCGGGCAGGAGCAGTCGTACGCCGGGCCCGTCAGGTCCACGACCGTCCGGTACGGCGTACTGCCGCTGCCCTTGCACACCCCCCACACCAGACCGGAAGCGGAATCTCCGGTCTGCGACCACGGACCCGCCCCGCCCAGCCCGGCCCCCGCCGTGCGTGATGCAACGTCAGGAGCCAGGGCCAGTACCTGTTCCGCCGTCGGGCGGACCCCCTGCTCAGTCATGTGTCCCACCGTAGAGACCCCCACTGACAATCGCTCTGACCTGCAACAACCGTGCAGGGGAGGGGCGTTGTCAGTGGGGTGGTGCACGGTTGTCCCAGCGGCCGGGATCGGCTGCCGAGCATTGGAGGGGGACCATGAGCACGCCCGAGAACGGCACCGGCGCCCAGCCGCTGCGACCGCACGCCGAAGACGCCTTCGCGGACGAACTGAAAGCCCTCGCGGCCACCGACGACCGGCCCCGCCCGACGCGTTGGAAGCTCTCCCCGTGGGCCGTCGCGACGTACCTCCTGGGCGGCACCCTCGACGACGGCACGGTCATCACGCCCAAGTACGTCGGCCCGCGCCGCCTCGTCGAGGTCGCGGTCACCACGCTCGCCACCGACCGCGCCCTGCTCCTGCTCGGCGTCCCGGGCACCGCCAAGACCTGGGTGTCCGAGCACCTGGCCGCCGCCGTCAGCGGAGACTCCACCCTCCTCGTCCAGGGCACCGCCGGCACCCCCGAGGAGGCGATCCGGTACGGCTGGAACTACGCCCGCCTCCTCGCCCACGGGCCCAGCCGCGAAGCCCTCGTGCCGAGCCCCGTCATGCGGGCCATGGCCGAGGGGTCCACCGCCCGGGTCGAGGAGCTCACCCGCATTCCGGCCGACGTCCAGGACACCCTCATCACCGTCCTGTCCGAGAAGACGCTGCCGATACCCGAACTCGGCCAGGAGGTGCAGGCCGTACGCGGGTTCAACCTCATCGCCACCGCCAACGACCGCGACCGCGGGGTCAACGAGCTCTCCAGCGCACTGCGCCGCCGCTTCAACACGGTCGTGCTGCCGCTGCCCGCCACCGCCGACGCCGAGGTCGACATCGTCGCCCGCCGCGTCGACCAGATGGGCCGCGCCCTCGACCTGCCGGCCGCGCCCGAGGGCCTGGAGGAGATCCGCCGCGTCGTCACCGTCTTCCGCGAGCTGCGCGACGGGATCACCGGTGACGGGCGCACGAAGGTGAAATCGCCGAGCGGCACGCTGTCCACCGCCGAGGCCATCTCCGTCGTCACGGGCGGCCTCGCGCTCGCCGCCCACTTCGGGGACGGCGTCCTGCGCCCGTCCGACGTGGCCGCCGGAATCCGCGGCGCCGTGGTCCGCGACCCCGCCGCCGACGGAACCGTCTGGCAGGAGTACCTCGAAACCGTGGTGCGCGAGCGGGACGGCTGGAAGGACTTCTACCGCGCCTGCCGGGAGGTGACGGCATGAGCGGACCGGCCGCCGGACGGCGGGGCCCGCTGCTGCTGGGCGTACGCCACCACGGGCCGGGCTCGGCCCGCGCCGTGCGGGCCGCCCTCGACGCGGCCCGCCCGGCGGCCGTGCTGATCGAGGGCCCGCCCGAGGGGGACGCCCTGCTCCCGCTGGCCGCCGACCCCGGGATGCGGCCGCCCGTCGCCCTGCTCGCGCACGCCGCCGACGATCCGGGCCGGGCCGCGTTCTGGCCGCTGGCCGCGTTCTCGCCCGAGTGGGTCGCCCTGCGCTGGGCACAGCAGCAGGACGAACCGGTCCCGGTCCGGTTCATCGACCTCCCGGCCGCGCACGCGCTCGCCGCGCAGACCGCCCCGGACGCCGCCGGCCCCGTACGGGTGGACCCGCTCGCGGTGCTCGCCGAGACCGCCGGCTACGACGATCCCGAGCGCTGGTGGGAGGACGTCGTCGAGCACCGCGGCGGCGCGCCCGCGGATCCGCTCGCCGCCTTCGAGGCGCTCGCGGAGGCCATGGCGACCCTGCGCGAGACCTACGGGGACGGCGGACACCCCCGGGACGCGGTGCGCGAGGCGCACATGCGCCGGTGCATGCGGGCCGCCCGCCGGGAGTTCGGCGACGGATACGCCGTGGTGTGCGGGGCCTGGCACGTGCCGGCGCTGCGCGCGAAGACCACGGCCGCCGCGGACAGGGCGCTGCTGACCGGGCTCCCCAAGACCAGGGTGGAGACCACCTGGGTGCCCTGGACCCACCGGCGGCTCGCCCGGGCCGGCGGGTACGGCGCGGGCATCACCTCGCCCGGCTGGTACGCGCACCTCTTCGCGGCCCGGGACCGGCCCGTCGAACGGTGGCTGACCCGGGTCGCCGGGCTGCTCCGGGAGGAGGACCGGCACGTCTCCCCGGCGCACGTCATCGAGGCGGTCCGGCTGGCCGGGACCCTGGCCGCGGTGCGCGGGCGGCCGGTGGCCGGGCTGACGGAGACCCTCGAAGCCGTACGGGCCGTGATGTGCGACGGCTCCGACGTACCGCTCGCGCTCGTCGAGGACCGGCTGGTCGTCGGCGACGTGCTCGGCGAGGTCCCCGACGGGACGCCCGTCGTCCCCCTGCAACGGGACCTGACCCGCCGGCAGCGCTCGCTGCGGCTCAAGGCCGAGGCGCGGGAACGCGAGCTGGAACTCGACCTGCGCAAGGACACCGACGCGGCCAGGTCCCTGCTGCTGCACCGGCTGCGGCTGCTCGGCATCGACTGGGGCACCCCGGCCGCCTCGCGGGCCGGTACCGGGACGTTCCGCGAGACGTGGCGGCTGCGGTGGGAGCCGGAGCTGTCGGTGCGGGTCGCCGAGGCCGGCATCTGGGGCACCACCGTCGTGGCGGCCGCCACCGCCAAGGCCGAGGCGGACGCGGCCGGGGCGGCGGAGCTCGGCGAGGTGACGGCCCTGGCCGAGCGGTGCCTGCTGGCCGGGCTGTCCGGGGCGCTGCCCGCCGTACTGCGCGCCCTCGCGGACCTGGCCGCGCTGGACGCCGACGTGGCGCGACTCGCCAAGGCCCTGCCGGCGCTGGCCCGTTCGCTGCGCTACGGCGACGTACGGGGGACCGACGCGTCGGCGCTGCGGACGGTCGCGGGCGGCCTCGCGGAACGGATCTGCGTGGCGCTGCCGCCCGCCTGCGCGGCGGGCCTGGACGCGGACGCGGCGGGGGAGATGCGGGGCCACGTGGACGGCGTCCACGGCGCGGTGGACCTCCTCGACGAGGACGGGCCGAGGGAGCGCTGGGCGGCGGTCCTGGGGGTGCTGGCCGGCCGGGACACCGTGCCGGGGGTGATCCGCGGCCGGGCGGCCCGGCTGCTCCTGGACGACGGGAGGCTGCCGGCGGAGGAAACGGCCCGGCTGATGGGACTGTCGCTGTCCCCGGCGGCCGCCCCGGCCGACGCGGCGGGCTGGATCGAGGGCTTCGCGGGCGCCGCCTCGGGCGGGGGAACGCTGCTGGTCCACGACGAGCGGCTGCTGGGGCTGGTCGACGCGTGGCTGACCGGGGTGCCGGAGGCGGCGTTCATCGCCGTGCTGCCGCTGCTGCGGCGGACGTTCGGGGCGTACGAGCCGGGCGTCAAGCGGAGCCTGGGGGAGCTGGTGCGGCGCGGGCCGTCGGCGGAGCCGGTGCGGGGCGCGGCCCCCGCGGGCTTCGCCCCGGCCCTGGACCCGGTCCGCGCCGACGCGGTGCTCCCCGTGGTCCGGCTCCGGCTGGCCGGCCCGGCGGGGTGACGGGGGTGGCCCGCCCGGGCGGGGGGGGGCGCGTGTACACAACGGACGCGGCCGCCGCCAATGAGA
>NZ_JBHYVA010000612.1:0-5256 GCF_042750055.1 Streptomyces sp. NPDC059456 | reverse complement strand
CCCGCCCGGGGGTGCCGCCCTCCGCGGGGGGGGGGCGGCCGGGGGCGGGGGCGCCGCGGCGGGGCCCCCCGGTCGCCGGGGGCCCCCCCGCGGGCTTGTCGTGCACGCCCCGGGGGTGTCGGCCCCCGGGGTGGTCATCCGGCCGGCGTCAGCCGCCCAGCTCCTGGTGACGGGCGGTCAGCGCGGCCGCGCCGGCCTCCGTCAGCGAGCCGAACAGACGCAGGCGGGAGAAGCCGCCGTCCGGGAAGATGTCGATCCGGACGTGGCTGCCGACCGCCGGGGTGTCCAGGACGAAGCGGTGGTTGGTGTCGGGCTGCAGGCGGGTGCGCGGCAGGAACTCCGTCCACTCGCCCTCCTCGCCGGACTTGACGGACAGCGAGGCCCAGCCGGCCGAGTTGCCCTTCAGGTAGGCGGTGTCGATCTCGACGGCGCGGATCTCGGAGTCGGCCACCAGCTGGTAGCGGATCCAGTCGTTGCCGTTGTCGCGGCGGCGGGCGGTCTCCCAGCCGTCGTCCATCTTGCGGGAGCGGCCCGGGTTGATGGTGTTGGTCGGCGGGGAGTAGAAGCGGTTGGAGGCGTCCTGGACGGAGCCGCCGTTCTCCAGGGCCACGACGTCGAAGGAACCGAGCGCGTCGAGCCACTTCGGGTCGGGCAGGACCTCGCCGTAGACGCGCAGGCGGGCGATGCCGCCGTCGGGGTGCTGGTTGACGCGCAGGTGCGTGAAGCGCTGCGGGGCGTCGATCTCGAAGCCGTTGGCGGCGTGGCCGCCGACCGGGGTGCGGGGGACGATGGTCGTCCACTTCACGTCGTCGCCCTGGAGCTCCTCCGGGGTCGGCGCGAGGGCGCCCGCCCAGTTGGTGGCCTCGACGGAGACGGCCTGCGGCATGTTGCCGCGGAAGTGGGCGGTGTCGACGACGATCCCGCGGATGACGCCGGGGGCGCCCAGGCGTACGAGCGCCCAGTCGTGGTCCTCGGGGGTCGGCCAGGGCTGGGTGGCCGAGACGCCGCGGCGGCGGCGGGTCTCCCAGCCGTCCATGACCTTGCCCTTGTGGCCGAAGTCCTCGGGGTCGAAGTGCGCGGCCTCGGAGATCAGCAGGTTCTCGCGCTGGGCGAAGAACTCGTCGTTGGCGGCGATGACACCGGCGCCCAGCTCACGGGCGGCCAGGTTCGCGTACTGGGTGAACGGGAAGTCCGCGGTGCGGTAGTCCGCGTACGGGTCGCCGCCCCCGTACGGGTTCGCGTTGCCGGTGAAGGATTCAGTCGCCACTGGTCAGTTCTGCCTTTCGAGGAGGAGGCCCGTGGGCTCGGTCGGGGTGCCGTGGTCGGCGATCTGCGTGCCGCGCAGCCAGGTGGACTTCACGACGCCGTGCAGGGTCTTGCCCGCGTACGCCGTGACCTGGTTGCGGTGGTGGAGTTCGGCCGGGTCCACGGTGAACGTTTCTTCGGGGGCGAGCACGGCGAAGTCGGCGTCCCGGCCGGCCTCGATCGCGCCCTTCTGCGCCAGCCCGGCGAGGGCGGCCGGGGCCGCGGACATCCAGCGGACCACGTCCTCCAGGGTGCGTCCGCGGCGGCGGGCCTCGGTCCAGATCGCCGGCAGGCCGAGCTGGAGGGAGGAGATGCCGCCCCACGCGGTGGAGAAGTCGCTGGTCTTCAGGTCCGCGGTGGAGGGCGAGTGGTCGGAGACGATGCAGTCGATGGTGCCGTCGGCGAGCGCGTCCCACAGGAGGTCCTGGTTGGCGGCCTCGCGGATGGGCGGGCAGCACTTGAACTCGCTGGCGCCGTCCGGCACTTCCTCGGCCGTGAGGGTGAGGTAGTGCGGGCAGGACTCGACGGTGATCCTGACGCCCTCGGCCTTGGCTGCGGCGATCAGCGGCAGCGCGTCGGAGGAGGACAGGTGCAGGACGTGGACGCGCGCGTTCAGCCGCTTCGCCTGGGCGATCAGGTTGCCGATCGCGGTGTTCTCGGCGTCGCGCGGGCGGGAGGCGAGGAAGTCGGCGTACTTGGGGCCGGGGACGACCGGGGCGGAGTCCAGGTGGTGCGGGTCCTCGGCGTGCACGATCATCAGGCCGCCGAAGCCGGTGATCTCGGCGAGCGAGGTCGCCAGCTGCTCCTGGTCGAGCTCGGGGAACTCGTCGACGCCGGAGGGCGACAGGAAGCACTTGAAGCCGTAGACGCCGGCGTCGTGCAGCGGCGCCAGGTCCTTGACGTTGTCCGGCAGCGCCCCGCCCCAGAAGCCGACGTCGACGTGCGCCTTGGCCCGGGCGACCTCCTGCTTGACGCGGAGGTTGTCGACCGTGGTGGTCGGCGGCAGGGAGTTCAGCGGCATGTCGAGGATCGTGGTGATGCCTCCGGCCGCGGCGGCGCGGGTGGCCGTCCAGAAGCCCTCCCACTCGGTGCGGCCCGGGTCGTTCACGTGCACGTGCGTGTCGACCAGGCCGGGGAGCAGGACGTCGTCGCCGAAGTCCTCCAGCCGGGCGCCGGCCGGCACCCCGGCGTCGTGCGGCAGTACGGCGACGATCTTCCCGGCGGCGACGGCGACCGAAGCGGCGCGCGTCCCGCCGGGGGTGATGACGCGAGTCGAGCGCAGTACCAGTTCCACGTCGTCGGACACGCCGGAACCTCCCCATCTACTTCCACAGAGCGAAATTCAACGTTCTGTTGACGGAGTCTCGCCGCCGATCCGGGGCCAGTCAAGAGCCGCCGGACAGAGCACCGACACACGAGTGCCGCAATTGGATGTTTCCACAGGATGGAATTAAGATTTCACTATCCAGAATGTAGCTATCACCACCGGGGGCCGGGCAGGTAACTTCCCGAGGACGTCCGCCACCCGGACAAACCCCCTCTGACCGGCGGGGACGGCTTCGCCCCGGCTCTAGGGCCGACGCCGACCGACCGGTAGGCTGCTTCCTTGCCCGCCAGCACCGAAAGGACCGCGCCGTGCCGACGTCCAGCGCCAGCACCACCGACGCTTCCGCCAAGTCCACCGCCGGCGGCGGTGGCGTCCAGTCCCTCGAGCGCGCCTTCGATCTGCTCGAACGCATGGCCGATGCCGGGGGCGAGGTCGGTCTCAGCGAGCTCTCCACCGCCAGCGGTCTGCCGTTGCCCACCATCCACCGCCTGATGCGCACCCTCGTGGCGTGCGGCTACGTCCGCCAGCAGCCCAATCGACGGTACTCCCTCGGGCCCCGGCTGATCCGCCTCGGCGAGTCCGCGTCGCGCCTGCTGGGGACCTGGGCCCGGCCGTACCTGGCCCGCCTGGTCGAGGAGACCGGCGAGACGGCCAACATGGCCCTGCTCGACGGGGACGAGATCGTCTACGTCGCCCAGGTGCCGTCCAAGCACTCCATGCGCATGTTCACCGAGGTCGGCCGCCGGGTGCTGCCGCACTCCACCGGCGTGGGCAAGGCGCTGCTCGCGTACACCCCCGCCGAGGAGGTACGGGCCCTGCTGGCGCGCACGGGGATGCCGGCCGCGACCGAGAAGACCATCACCACCCCCGAGGGCTTCCTGGAGGCCCTGGAGCAGGTCCGCAAGTCGGGCTACGCCGTCGACGACAACGAGCAGGAGATAGGAGTCCGCTGCCTCGCCGTGTCGGTGCCGAACTCGCCGACCGCCGCCGCGATCTCCATCTCGGGTCCGGCCGGCCGGGTGACCGAGGCCGTGGCCGAGTCCTTCGTGCCGATCCTGCAGAACGTCGCGGCCGAGCTGTCGGTGGCGCTGCAGAGCCAGAGCCCCGCCTAGGTTCCGTACGGACGAAGGCCCCGGCCCCCCCCCTCCGGGGTGGGGGGGGGCCGGGGCCTTCGCGTCCGGGCCGGTGCTCAGCCGGCCGGGGCCGGCGCGGACTCCGCCACCGTCAGGCGGCCGTCCGTCATCGTCGCCGTCCGGTCCATCCGCTCCAGGTGGGCGTGGTCGTGGGTGACCAGCACGGTCGCGGTGGAGCGCTCCCGGGTCAGGGTGACCAGCAGGTCGAGGACGGCCGCGCCGCGCTCGTGGTCCAGGGCGCTGGTGGGTTCGTCGACCAGGAGCACGGCCGGCTCGTTCATCAGGGCGCGGGCGATGTTGACGCGCTGGCGCTGCCCGCCGGAGAGCTGGTGGGGGCGCTTGTCCGCCTTGTCGGCGAGCCCCACCGCGTCCAGCAGTTCCAGCGCCCGGCGGCGCACGGTCCGCGCGGGGCGGCCCGACAGGTGCGCCATCACCTGGAGCTGCTCGGCGGCGGTGAGCGAGGCCGGCAGGTTCGGCTGCTGGAAGACGATGCCGATCTCCTCCCGGCGCAGGGCCGCCTTCTCGGCCCGGCTCAGCCGTGCGGTGTCCTGCCCGGCCACCACCACCTGCCCGGAGTCGGGGGTGACCAGGGTCGCGGCGACGGCCAGCAGGCTGGACTTGCCGGAGCCGGACGGGCCGATCACCGCGGCCAGGGTGCCCGCCGGGACCTCCAGCCGGACCCGGTCGAGCGCGGTGAGCCGGCTCTCGCCGTCGGGGTAGGTGAGCGTGACGTCGTGCACGAGCAGGGTCATCGGGCGCTCCCGAGGGCGGTCAGCGGGTCGACGGCGGTGATCCGCCGGATGGACAGGGCGGCGCCCAGCGCGCCGAGCACGATCATGATCGCGGCGGGCACCAGCACGGTCGCGGTGCCGAGGACGAAGGGCACGTCGCCCCCGCTGATCAGCGCGCCGAACCCGGCGGCGAGCGCCGTACCGAGCCCGGTGCCGATCGCGAGCATGACCACGGCCTGGCCGAGGGCGTCCTTCAGCAGGTACGGGGTGGACGCGCCCAGTGCCTTCAGCACCGCGATGTCGCCGCTGCGCTGGATCGTCCACACCGTGAAGAAGGCCCCTATGACCAGGGCGGAGATGACGAAGAGGAAGCCGCGCATCAGCTGGAGCGAGCCGTTCTCGGCCTGGTAGGACCCTATGGCGCCGAGCGCTTCGTCGATGGTCTGCGCCTTGGTGGCGGCGGCCGCGTCCCCGGCGGCGAGATCGGCGGACGCGGTGGTGTCGAGCGCGATCACGGTGGCGACGGTGCCGGTGGCGGTGCCGGGGTTGCCGATGCGCTGCCAGTCGTTCAGGTCCGTCCAGACGACAGGGGTGTGGCTGTACGCGGCGGTGCCGGAGACGGCCGCGACGGTCAGCTCCAGCGGGCCGATCTTCAGCCGGTCGCCGGCGGTCAGGCCGCCGAGCTCCTTCGCGGCCTTCTCGGTGAGCACCGCCCGCCCCCGGGCGAGACCGCCGCCGCGCGGCGGGAGGGGCCCGGACG
>NZ_JBHYVA010000611.1:0-5262 GCF_042750055.1 Streptomyces sp. NPDC059456 | reverse complement strand
TGCTGGTGGGCTCCGGGGCCGGCGGCCGGCCGGCCGGCGGGCCGGGGGGGGGCGCGGCCCCCTGGGCCGCGGCGGGCCTGAGCGACCGGGAGCGCAGCGTGCTGCGGCTGGTCGCGGACGGCCACGAGACGAACGAGATAGCCAAGCAGCTGTGCTACTCGCCGCGGACCGTGACGAGCGTGGTCCACGACATCACGCAGCGGTTCCGGCTGCGCAACCGCGCGCACGCGGTCGCCTACGCCCTCCGGGTGGGTCTGCTGTGAGCGCCGTCGCCGAACTCACGCGCGAGAGCGTGCCCGTACGGGTCCCCGCCGCGCCGGACCGCCTCAGCCTGCTGCGCCAGGCCGGCGACGGACGGATGCCGTACCCGGCCCTGGTCCGGCTGCTCGGCGCGGCCACCACCGCCGGCGCCGCCACCGCCCCCGGCTCGGCCGCCGGCACGACGGCTGCCGCGCCGCGGTCCGCGGCGGCTCCGCCGGACGCCCCGCGGCTCACGGCCCGCCAGACCGCGGTGCTCACGCTGATGGCGGAGGGCCACGGCAACGCGGTGATCGCGCGCACCCTGTCCTGCTCGGAACACACGATCAAGAACGTGATCTACGAGCTGATGTCCCGACTCCAGGCCCGCAACCGCGCCCACGCCGTGGCCCGCGCGGTCCGCCACAGCCTCATCTGAACCGCCCGTGTCCGGATACACGTCCGCGCCACGGACTCAGCGGTGTACGGTCGACGCCCATGACGGCGCGCCGGGGGGGCTGGTGTGGCATGAGTGGTGAATTTCGCTATCGGGCGGAACGGATCGCGCTGGGCCTGATGGCCGCATCGGGTGTCGTGGTGCTGCTGGCGGATCTGTTCGGCTGGCTCGACGCGTTGGCGCCCGGGGGTGCGCTCCCGAAGGTCACGCTGCTCATCCTGAGCACGGTCACGGTGTTCCTCCTGCTGGAGATCGACCGTCTGAGGAAGCTCGACGACGTACAGGCCCAGGTCAGCGCGCTGGACTCCAATATCGAGGCGCACCTGTCCAAGCTGGACATCGACGCGGTGGCGCAGCGGCTCAAGCAGGAGCACTACAGCGGCGTGGTCAGGGTGCACCGGCGCTTCCCCGAGGACGAGTTCACGGAGTTCGCGCACCGCGCCGCCCAGGAAGTCGTCATCCTGCAGACGTGGATCCCCAACCTGGAGCACATCGAGCCCGCCTTGCGCAAGGCGATCGTCGACCGGCAGGTCCCGGTGCGCATCATGCTGCTGCACCCGGCATCGCCCGTGGCGGGGCTGCGCGACGAGGCGTTGACGGCCGTACGCGATCGCGCGCTCGCGGTGGACGTGCGGGCGAGCGTGGAGCGGTGCCTGGCCGGCCTCGCCGAGCTCTGCCTGGGAATCCGGCCGGAGAGCCGTCCGCTGCTCCGGGTCCGCGTGTACAACTCCCTGCCGTCCATCGCCGTGTTCAAGGTCGACGGCCACTTCCTGGTGAGTTCGTTCCTGCACGGCCAGCTCGCCATCGATTCCACCCAGACCGAGATCGACGGCGACGACACCGTCATGGGCACGGAGGTCCGCAAGGAGCTCGACACCCTGTGGCGCATCGGCCGCGACGTGGACCTGGGCGACTGGCGCAACTCCATCGGGGACATCAGCCTGTGAACCACGGAAAGGTACGGCCCATGCCCACGCCCCTGCACGAACTGGACGCCTTCGAGGACGCGCTGGTCGGACGGTTCGAGGAGCACCCGGTCCTGGCCGGCATCTCGCTGCTGCCGGACGAGGACTTCGCCGCCCTCCTGCTCCAGCGGCGTTTCGTCTCGCTCGCCTTCACCCCGTCCTACGATCTGGCGATCGACCTGCTGCGCGACGAGGCCGGGAAGCGGATCGCCCGCGTCATCCTGCGCGAGGAGTACCCGGGAGGGGACGGGCACACGCCCTCGCACCGCGAGGACATGACGCACGACCTGGGCCTGCTCGGGATCTCCCGGGACGCCCTGGTGGCGTCGAGACCGACGCAGGCCACGCGCCGCGCCGTCGAGGACGCCTTCGAGCTGATCGCCGCATCGGGCGCCCACGACGACGGCGACCTGCGGCTGCTGACCGTCCTGCGGTTCTGGGGCGAGGTCCTGGTCTCCGCCGAGTACGGGCGGCTCTGGGAGCGGATGGGTCCGCTGTTCGCGCGCGGCGGCGAGAACCGCTCGCGCTTCTACCACCCGCACCACGTCCACGACGCGAAGACCCAGCCCCTCGCGAGGGTGTCCCTGCTCTCCGGCTCCCATTCCGACCGCCTGGCCGCGCGGCTGACCGAATTGCTGGCCCGCGAGGGGTCGAGCGACTGCTTCAGGGAACTGGAGGAACGCTCCGTGCAGCTCAAGACGGCCTTCTACGACCAGTTCCTCCCGGCCCTGGACCGAGTGGGCGTCTGACCGGGTCCCCGCCGGGGCTCGCGCCTCGACAGGACCAGCGGCCCGCGTCAGCCCTCGTCGGGGGTCAGCCGCAGCGAGATGCTGTTGATGCAGTAGCGCTGGTCGGTGGGCGTGGGGTAGCCCTCGCCCTCGAAGACGTGGCCGAGGTGGGAGCCGCACTTCGCGCACAGCACCTCGGTGCGGACCATCCCGTGCGACACGTCCGCCTTCAGCTCGACGGCGTCGGAGTCCTTCGGGTCGTAGAAGGACGGCCAGCCGCAGTGCGACTCGAACTTCTCCGTGGAGCGGAAGAGCTCGGCGCCGCAGGCGCGACAGGAATAGACGCCCGCCGTCTTGGTGTCGGTGTACTCACCGCGGAACGCCGGCTCGGTGCCGGCCAGGCGCAGCACCTGGTACTCGGACGGCGTCAGCTCGGCCTGCCACTGCTCGTCCGTCTTCTCGACCTCGTACGACATGACTCTCCCGCTCCCTCGTCGCTCAGTCCGTCAGCCGGGCGAGGATCGCCGGACCGAGGTCCGTGACGTCTCCCGCGCCCATGGTGAGAACGAGATCACCGGGCTTGGCCATTCCCGCGATCACGTCGGCGACGGCGGTCTTGTCGTGCTCGGCGCTGACGTCGGCACCCGCGGAGCGGGCCGCCGCGATGATGATCTCGCTGGTGATGCCGGGGATCGGGTCCTCGCGGGCCGGGTAGATGTCCAGGACCACCGCCGAGTCGGCGAGGGCGAGGGCCTGGCCCATCTCCTTGCCGAGTTCCTGGGTGCGGGAGAAGAGGTGCGGCTGGAAGACGACCAGGATGCGGGAGTCCCCTGCGGCGCCGCGGATGGCCTCCAGGTCGGCGGTCATCTCGGTCGGGTGGTGCGCGTAGGAGTCGATGACCTGCACGCCCGCGGCCTCGCCCTTGAGCTGGAGGCGGCGCTTGACGCCGGTGTACTTGCCGAGGGCCGAGGCCAGGTTGTGCGCCGGGATGCCGAGGGCGACACCGGCGGCGAGGGCCGCGACGGCGTTGTGCGCGTAGTGGCGGCCGGGCACGGAGACGGTGAAGGTGAGCATCCGGCCGTCGATGACGACGGTGACCTCGCTGGTCAGACCGCGCGGGGTGATCTTCGTGATGCGGACGTCGGCGCCCTCCTCCTCGCCGTACGTGACGACGTTGAGGCCCTCGTTGCCGCGGACCCGGCCGGCGATCTCCGCGGCGCCCGCCTGGCCGTGGGCGACGACCAGGGTGCCGCCGGGCACGATCTTGCCGACGAAGGTCTCGAAGGACTCGTAGATCTCCTCCATCGACGCGTAGTTCGCGTGGTGGTCGAGCTCCGCGTTGAGGATGATCGCGACCTGCGGGGTGTACTTGTGGAAGCTGCGGTCGCTCTCGTCCGCCTCCGCCACGAAGATGTCGCCCTCGCCGTGGTGGGCGTTGGAGCCGGGGGCGTCCAGGTCGCCGCCGATGGCGTACGAGGGGTCCAGGCCCAGGGCCGACAGGGACACCGCCAGCATCGAGGTGGTGGTGGTCTTGCCGTGCGTACCGGCGACCGCGATCGGCCGCAGGCCGTCCATCAGGCCGGCCAGCGCGTCGGAGCGGTGCACGACGGGGATGCCGAGCTCGGCGGCGCGGGCCAGCTCCGGGTTGTCGGCGCGGATGGCGCTGGAGACGACCACGCTGGTCGCGTCCTGGGCGAGGTGGCCGGCCGCGTGCCCGATGTGGACCGTGGCGCCGTGGGTGCGCAGTGCCCCGGCGGTCTCGGAGTCCTTGGCGTCACTGCCGGCGACCTGCGCGCCGCGCTGGGCGAGGATCTTCGCGATGCCGGACATGCCGGCGCCGCCGATGCCGATGAAGTGCGGGCGTTCCATGGCGTTCGGCAGGCCGGGCGGCGTCATACGGGATCTCCCCAAGGTGCGGGTCGGTACGTCGGGGGTCTCGGCGGTGCGGACCGTCCCGGCGCGTGTGTCGGACGCCAGCCTATTCGTTGTGGGCGAAGAGCTTCAGCACCGGAACCCCCACCTTGTGGCGCGCGCGGGAGGCCCAGTCCCGGTGGAAGAACTCCTCGACGAAGTGCGGGGCGGTCAGGACGATCACCTCGTCGGCGTTCGACTCCTCCACGACGGCCTTCAGCTTGTCGAGCGGATGGTCCTCGATGATCTGCCCGCTGGCCTTGGCGCCCTTCTTGCGCAGGGCCTCCAGGGAGAGCACGAGCGCCTGCTCGGCCGGGCCCCGGGCGGCGTGGCCCTCGGGCACGTCGCCCTCGCGGAGCGCCTCGGGCAGCTCGCCGAGCGCCACGTCGTCGATGGCGCGCAGCAGCCGGTCCTGGTCGCCCCGGGGCTGCATGAGGACGAGGAAGGAGACCGGGTCGTCCCCGTGCAGGCTGGTGACGAAGTCCACGTCGAAGCCGGTCAGCGGCTGCTCGATCATCAAAACGCTCGTGAACACGGACGCCCTCTCCTTCATGGGCCGGGGCCGGTCGGCCGGCCCCTGCGGAAACCATCCTGCCCCGCTCTCGCACGGGGCCTTGCGGGGATATCTCTGCCCAGGTATGTGCCCGGCGGAAGCAAAGCGGAACAACAAATTCCGCCCCTTGTTCAGATCCGACGGTAGCTCGTGAACAGGAACCCGGCCTCCTCCAGCACCGAGGCGGGCGCCAGCCGGTGCGGCACGGCCACCGGGGGCCCTCCGGAGATCCGCTGGGCCCCTCCGGCCACCAGCATCGGCGAGACGGTCAGGCACAGCTCGTCCAGCGCGTCGGCGGCCACGAACTGCCCCAGCAGCCGGGGCCCGCCCTCGGTGAGCTGGCGGCGCAGCCCCCGGTCCGCGAGCTCGCGGACCACCCGGGCCGGATCCGCGCCCGCCCCCTCGCCGGCC
>NZ_JBHYVA010000610.1:0-5264 GCF_042750055.1 Streptomyces sp. NPDC059456 | reverse complement strand
CCCCGGCCCCCGGCTCCCGGGCCGCCGGCCCCCGCGCGCCGCCCCGGCGCGCGGCCCCGTGCCGGGGGCCCGGCCCGGCGCCCGGGTCCGGACCGGCTAGAGGCGTTCGACGACCCGGAAGCGTTCCGCGACGACCGGCGTGTCGTCGGCCACCGTGAACTCCGGGTCACCGAGCACGTCCCGCATCTGCGGCCCGTGCCAGTACCGCTCGTGGGTATCACGCCATTCGGCGACGGACGTGTAGCCCTCTCCTTCGTCCAGGGCGTGCGCCAAGTCCACCTCCGCGAGCGGCAGAACCCGTACGTCCGTCACCTCCAGGACGGCCACCGGCCGCTCCGCGGAGTCCATGACCGCCATCCGCTCGCCCACCACCGGCAGGGGGTCGCCCGCCACCTCGTATTCGGTCAGCAGCCCCGTGGTCGAGGTCTTCGCACCGCTGAGCACCGCCGCCACCAGCATGTCGCGCACCGGCCCCGGAAACGCGAACAAAGCGGGAGGAAGATCGTCGTACGTCGTCATGAGCCCACCCTACGGTCGCCCGCGCGCCGGCCACGAAGGGGATTCCGGCCCCAACTGGCGTCATGTTCACACCAGTTGAAACGCGCCACGCGGTGGACTGGACCTTGACGCGGAGCTGTGCGTACCGCTTTGCTGTGCGTGATCTTCCAGCCAAACCGTCCGCCCGCGCCCGTGCTCTGGAGGGAATTCCGCGGATGTCCCCGCCTCCGCCGCCCCTCGGCCGCGCCCGCAAGCGGGACGCCCAGCTCTTCGACCCGGCCCTGTGCGACACCGAGCTGGTCGACGTACGCGCCCAGTTCACCCAGGGCCGCTGGGCCAAGGCCCGCTCCCTGCTCGTCGGCACCGGTGACGACTGGGACCGCCGGGGCCACCGCGTCGTCGTGCTCGCCGAGACCCCCGCCGCCACCGCCTGGGCCCGCGAATGGCTGCTGGCCGAACCCGAGAGCGCCGACGCCGCCACCCTCCTCGCCTGCGCCGCCGTCTTCACCGCCCTGCGCCGCAAGGGCACGCCCGAGGCCGCCGAGGAGGCCTGCCGCCGGGCCGCCGCGCTGCTCCCCGCAGATCCCACCCCCTGGCTGGGGCTGCTCCTGCTCTCCCGGGCCTTCGGCACCGAGGAGGAGTTCAGCCGCCACTTCGACCAGGTCCGGGCGCGCCACCGCGAGCACCACCACGCCCACCACCTGATGGTCGCCCAGCTCGCCGAGCACACCCCCGGCGCCGGCCACGATCCGCTCCACGAGGTCTACGACTTCGCCGCCTGGGCCGCCGAGGAGTCCCCGGCCGACTCCCCGCTCGCCGTCCTCCCCGTCATCGCCCACGCCGAGCGCTACCGGGTGCTGGCGGGCTCGTACGGCTCCGACAGCAGCGCCGGCGCCATCACCCACTGGTCGAGCCGCCGCGCCCGCCAGGTACTGCGCTCCGCCTTCGACTGGTGGCTGGAGTGGGAACGCGAGGACCACCCCCGCAACCGGGTCGACCTCAACTTCCTGGCCCACGCCAAGCTCTGCGAAGGCCGCCCGGCCGAGGCCGCCGCCCTGTTCCACCGCATCGGCAGCCACGCCACGCCCGCCCCCTGGTCCTATCCGGACCTCGACCCGCACAAGGCCTTCCTCGCGGCCCGCAGCGCCGCCCTCGGCGGCACGGCCTGACCCACCCCCGCTCGGCCCCACCCCGACCTTCCCCCGAAAGGACACCCCGCCATGGCGACGGGCAGATCCACCACGCTCAGCACCGCGCCCGAGATCCGCACCTACAAGGGCCAGGACCGCGCCCTGCGCGCCGACCGCCTCGGCACCGCCGGCCTGCTGCTCTCCGTGCTCGCCGCCAGCGCGCCCCTGATGGTGGTCGCCGGAGTGATGCCGACCACCTTCGGCGTCATGGGCGTCGTCGGCCAGCCGCTGCTGTTCGTGATCCTCGGCATCGTGCTCGCCCTGTTCAGCATCGGCTACGCCGAGATGAGCCGGCACGTCCACAACGCCGGCGCCTTCTACGCGTACATCGCCCGCGGCCTCGGCCCCACCGCGGGCGCCGGCGCCTCGCTCGTCGCCCTCGTCGCGTACAGCGCCATGCAGGTCGGCGTCTACGGCATCCTCGGCTTCGAGATCTCCGGCCTCTTCGCCACCTACCTGAAGACCGACGTCGCCTGGTGGATACCGGCCCTGGCCGCCGTCGCCGTCACCGGCGCGCTCGGCTGGCTCAAGATCGACCTCAACGCCCGCGTCCTCGGCGCCCTCCTCCTCATCGAGTGCGCCCTCGTCGTCGTCTTCGACGTCGCCGCCCTCGGTGACGCCGGCCCCGAAGGCCTCTCCCTGCACGCCTTCAACCCCGCCACCCTCGGCGGCGCCGGCCTCGGCACGGCCCTGTGCTTCTGCATCGCCGCCTTCGTCGGCTTCGAGCAGTCCCCGGTCTACGCCGAGGAGACCAGCAAGCCCCACATCGTCGTCTCCCGGGTGATGTTCCTCGCCGTCGGCTTCGTCGCCCTCTTCTTCGCCTTCAGCGCCTGGGCCCTGACCGTCGCCACCGGCCCCTCCGAGATCGTCAAGACCTCCGGCGAAGCCGGCCCCGGCCTGCTCTTCCAGCTCACCGAGGGCCGCCTCGGCACCACCTTCACCGACGTCCTGCACGTCCTCTTCGTCACCGGCATGTTCGCGGCCATGCTCAGCTTCCACAACGTGGTCGCCCGCTACGCCTTCGCCATGGGCCGCGAGGGCCTGCTCCCCGCCGCCTTCGGCCGGACCAGCGCGGGCACCGGAGCCCCCGCCACCGGCTCCCTCCTGCAGACCGTCATCGCCACCCTCGTCGTCCTCGCCTTCGCCGCCACCGACGACAAGCCGGCCGGTGACCCCACCGCGCCCGTCCTGCACCTGTTCACCTGGATGGGCAGCGTCGGCGCCCTCGGCGTGACCCTCCTCATGGCCGCCGCCTCCTTCGCCGTCATCGCGTTCTTCGTCCGCCGTGGCACCGCCGGCGCCCAGATCTGGCGCCTCGTCGCGGCCGGAGCCGCCGGGATCGCCCTCCTCGGCATCGCCGTGTACACGGTGAAGGACTTCGGCGTCCTCGTCGGCGCCGAGAAGGGTTCCCCCCTCAGCTGGATCCTGCCCGGCATCATCGGCGCCGCCGTCGTGGGCGGACTCCTCTACGGGGCCGTCCTGCGCAGCCGCCGCCCCGAGGTGCACGCCCGCATCGGCCTGGGGAACGAGGCCTTCCGCCTCGACCAGGCCGCGGAGGCCGACCCCCGCGACTAACCCCCACCGCCTCGCTTTCCTGCCCGTACGAAGCCCCCGGCATCCGTTTCCATGGTCGCCGGGGGCTTCTGTGTGAGGAGGGCGGGTTTTGGCCACGGCCGGGGCTCATGGTCTCCTGGGGCGACAAAAACCACCGGACCCCCGCACAGGTGACCCCACCCAGCTCCCCTGCACGGCGGTCGGAACTGCCTGTCCCACCCACGAAGGCGAAGTCCTACATGAGTGACCGCACCTTGACCGAGGCCCCGGCCCCGGCGTCCGCCCGCCACGTCGACGCCGGTGACGAGGGCTACAGCAAGGACCTCAAGTCCCGCCACATCAACATGATCGCGATCGGCGGGGCGATAGGCACCGGCCTGTTCCTCGGCGCCGGCGGCCGGCTCGCCAACGCCGGCCCGTCCCTCGCGATCGCCTACGCGGTGTGCGGCATCTTCGCCTTCTTCGTCGTCCGGGCCCTCGGCGAGCTCGTCCTCTACCGGCCCTCCTCCGGCGCGTTCGTCTCCTACGCGCGCGAGTTCATGGGGGAGAAGGGCGCCTACACGGCCGGCTGGCTGTACTTCCTGAACTGGTCCACGACCACCGTGGCCGACATCACCGCCGCCGCGACCTACGCGCACTTCTGGTCGATGTTCACCAGCGTCCCGCAGTGGGTCCTCGCCCTGATCGCCCTCGCCGTGGTCCTCACCGCGAACCTGATCTCGGTGAAGTACTTCGGCGAGATGGAGTTCTGGTTCTCCCTCGTCAAGGTCGCCGCCCTGGGCATCTTCCTGCTCGTCGGCATCTACCTGGTCGTCACCAGCCACGACATCGGCGGCCACACCCCGGGCCTGTCGTCGATCACCGACAACGGCGGCATCTTCCCGTCCGGCATGCTCCCCATGCTCCTGCTGCTCCAGGGCGTCGTCTTCGCGTACGCCTCCGTCGAGCTGTGCGGCGTCGCCGCCGGTGAGACCGAGAACCCCGAGAAGATCATGCCGAAGGCGATCAACTCGATCATGTGGCGCGTCGGCCTCTTCTACGTCGGCTCGGTCATCCTGCTCGCGCTGCTGCTCCCGTACACCTCGTACTCCTCCGACCAGAGCCCCTTCGTCACCGTCTTCGACAAGCTGGGCATCCCCGGCGCCGCCGGCGTCATGAACCTGGTCGTCCTGACCGCGGCGCTCTCCAGCCTCAACTCCGGGCTGTACTCCACCGGCCGCATCCTGCGCTCGATGGCCATGTCCGGCTCCGCGCCGAAGTTCACCGCCCGCATGAACAAGGGCAAGGTCCCCTACGGCGGCGTGCTCTTCACCGCCGCCTTCGGCCTCGCCGGCGTCGGCCTGAACTACCTGATGCCGAAGGACGCCTTCGAGCTCGTCCTGAACTTCGCCTCGCTGGGCATCCTCGGCACCTGGGGCATGGTCATGATCTGCTCGCTGTTCTTCTGGCGCCGCGCGCAGGAGGGCGCTCTGGAGCGGCCGTCCTACCGTCTGCCCTGGGCCCCGTACACGCAGATCATCACGCTGGTGTTCCTGCTCGCCGTGCTGGTGCTGATGTGGTGCGACGGCGGCGTCGGCCGCACCACCGTCCTGTGCGTCCCCGTCATCGGCGCCGCCCTCGTCGGCGGCTGGTTCCTGGTCCGCCGCCGCGTCGCGGAGATCGCCGCGGGCCGCTGACGGCCGGCCCGGCCCCGCACGACGAGAAGGACCCCGCCCTCGGGCGGGGTCCTTCCGCATGGTCGCGGGCCCCGCGGACCGGGCCTTCTTCACCACGCCGGACTTCGGCTGCACGGCGCCGAAGCCGTCGGCCCCGCAGTCGATGTCGTGGCCGTCCACACCGTCGACCAGCCGGACGTCGCGCACCTTCGTGCCCGCCTCGATCCCCGACGGGCTGCCCTTGCGGCACGGAAAGGGCCGGAAACGCCGAGAACCCCACCGAAGTGGGGTTCTCGCTCTGTGTCCGAGGGGGGACTTGAACCCCCACGCCCGATAAAGGGCACTAGCACCTCAAGCTAGCGCGTCT
>NZ_JBHYVA010000609.1:0-5265 GCF_042750055.1 Streptomyces sp. NPDC059456 | reverse complement strand
GGACCAAGGGTCAGGCCATCAGTCTGCAGAAGCAGGACGGGGGCACGCTGACCGCGGTCCGGATGGGCCTCGGCTGGCAGGCGGCCAAGCGCCGCGGACTGTTCGGCTCCCGGACCCGGGAGATCGACCTGGACGCGTCGGCGGTGCTCTTCGCCGAGAAGCAGCCGGTGGACGTGGTGTTCTTCCGCCACCTGCAGAGCGACGACGGCTCGGTCCGGCACACCGGTGACAACCTCGTCGGCGGCGCCGGCCAGGGCGGGGACGACGAGTCGATCCTCGTCGACCTCCAGCGCGTGCCGGTGCACATCGACCAGATCGTCTTCACGGTGAACTCGTTCACCGGCCAGACGTTCCAGGAGGTGCAGAACGCCTTCTGCCGCATCGTCGACGAGACCAACGGCCAGGAGCTGGCCCGCTACACGCTGGACGGCGGCGGCCAGTACACCGCGCAGATCATGGCGAAGGTGTCGCGCGTCGGCGGCGGCTGGCAGATGACGGCCCTCGGCAACCCGGCCAACGGCCGGACCTTCCAGGACCTGATGCCGGCGATCCTGCCGCACCTGTAGACCGGAGGCCGGCCCGCGGGGCCGGACACGAGAAGAACGCGCGCAAGGGCACGGGGGAGGGGCTGCACGATGACGGCCGAACTGGTCCGGGGGCAGAACCACCCCCTGCCCGGGACGCGGGTGGAGATCAGGATCGCGGCGGGCACGCCCGTGCTCGCCCTGGCCTCGGCCTGCGATGACGCGGGCCGGCTGGCCGGCCCCGACGCGTTGGCCCACCCCGGTGCCCGGGACCTGCCCGGACTCCGGGTGCCGGAGACGGTGGGGGGCGACCACCGCTTCACCGTCGACCTCGACGCCGTCGCACCGGCCGTGCACCGGCTCGGCGTGGTCCTCGTCCTGCCGCCCGGCGGGCCCGCGCGGTTCGGCGCGGTCCCGGCCCCGTACGTGGCCGTGGCCGAGCCGGAAGGCGCCGACCTCGCCGGATTCACCCTGACGGGGCTGGACTCCGAGAGGGCCGTCGTGGCCCTGGAGCTGTACCGGCGCCAAGGGGCCTGGAAGGTCCGCGCCGTGGGCCAGGGCTATGCCGACGGGCTCGGTGCGCTGCTGGCCGACGCAGGGCTGGGCGGCCCGGCCGCCACCGCCCTGGCCGACGTGGCCACCGGGCTGGTGCCGTCCGGAGACATCACCCTGGCCGCCCTGCCGACGGCGTCCCCGCCGACCGTTCCGCACGGCCTGCGGGCCCCGCGGGACGCCGCAGCCGAGGCCGCCCCGACGCCACCGCCCGCCCCGCCGGCCCCGGAGCCGCTCCCCGTCACCGGCGTCCCGTACCCGGGCACCCCCGCGGCGGCGCCCGGCTCGGCGGCCGGGGACACCCTCGGCGGGCCGCCCACCATCGACTACGCCCACCCGCGCCGCCGCCGTACGAGCACCGAGCCGCCGGAGCCCGGCCCGCGCGCCGTCCCCTCCCCGGAGGCGGACCGGCCCCCCGCCCCGGTTGCCGGCGACGCCTCCGGCTGGTCCATGGAGGAGCGGCTCTACAACCAGGTCTGGGGCATGTTCGAGGACCTGGCCCGCTCCGTGGCCGCCTACCGCAGCGCCTGCGAGTTCGCCGAGTCGCGGATGGACCGCGAGCTCGACGGGGCGCTGTCCGACCCCCGCCACCGCCTCGCGGGCTCCGGCAACGCCGCCCGCGACGAGGCCCGCGCCCGCCACGACGAGCTCGTCGCCCGGGCGAAGGCCGTGCTCGACCGGGACCTCGCCCAGCTGATCGCCGAGTCCGAGGTGGTCGAGCCCGCGCTGCCGGCCGCGTACGCCCGCTGGGCCAACCCCGTCTGGCACGGTCAGGGGGTCCCCGAGGAGGCGCCGATGGCTCTGCGCCTCGGCGACCTGCACCTGCCCGAGCGGCCCGACCTGCGCATCCCCATGCTGGTACGGGTCCCGCCGGAGCGCGGGCTGTGGATCGACAACGGCCGCACCGGCTCCGAGGCCGCGATGGCGATGGACACCGACCGGCTGCGCCGGGCCGCCATGGACATGGCCGTCGCCCACGTGGTCCGGCTGCTCGCGGTCCATCCCGGCGACCGGCTGTCCGTGCACGTCATCGACGCGGCCGGGGCGGGCGCGGGCTCCCTGGCCCCGCTGGTCGCGTCCGGGGTGCTGGCCGGGCCGCCCGCCACCGGGGCCGCCGGGGTCACCCGGACCCTGGAGGAGCTGACCCGGCGCGTGGACCTCGTACAGATGGCCGTGCGGGCCGGGGCCCCCGAGGACCTGCCGCCCGACGTGGACGTCGCCGACCAGCTGCTGATCGTGCACGACTTCCCGCACGGCTTCGACGACCGGGCCGTCACCCGGCTGCGGTACCTGGCCGACGAGGGACCGGCGGTCGGCGTGCACCTGCTGATGGTGGCGGACCGCGACGAGGCCTCGGCGTACGGGCCGCTGCTGGACCCGCTGTGGCGCTCGCTGATGCGGCTGTCGCCGGTACCGGACAACCACCTCGCCGACCCGTGGGTCGGCCACGCCTGGACCTTCGAACCGGACCTGCCGCCGCGGGGCAGCCGGGTCCTGGAGCAGACCCTGGACAGGATCGCCGCGACCCGGCGCAATGCCCGCCCATGACCGGCCCTTGGGGTTCTCTTTACCTTTTGGGGGTCTGACGGGTAACCTGGAGCCCGCGGAGGGGAGTATTCCTGCTTTCCTGCTACGGCGTACCCGTCAATACGGACCACTGCGGCCACGTGCGCGCAGTCGGCCCCGGGGCGCCGGCCCACGGCCTCCAGGCCGCCCGGGTGGAAGAGACCTCCGGCAGCGATGACGCTGACATGTGTGCTGAGCCATCTGCCGGAGGCGAATAAACAGTGGATGTTTCGTTGACCCTCTGGGTGCTGACCATTCTCGGTCTGGGCATCCTCATCGGCGCCGATTTCTTCATCGGCCGCAAACCGCACGACGTATCGATCAAGGAAGCGGGCATCTGGACGGTCGTCTGGATCGCCCTCGCCGTGCTCTTCGGGCTCGGCCTGCTGTTCTTCGGCAACGGCCAGGCCTCCCAGGAGTTCTTCGCGGGCTTCATCACCGAGAAGTCCCTCAGCGTGGACAACCTCTTCGTCTTCGTACTGATCATGGCGAAGTTCTCCGTGCCCTCCCACCTCCAGCAGCGCGTCCTGCTCGTGGGCGTCCTGATCGCCCTGGTCCTGCGCGCCGTCTTCATCGCGGCCGGCGCCGCGATCATCACCTCCTTCTCGTGGGTCTTCTACATCTTCGGCGCGTTCCTGATCTACACCGCGTGGAAGCTGATCCAGGAGGCCCGCAAGGACGAGGAGGAAGAGGAGTTCGAGGAGAACCGCCTCCTCAAGTCGATCGAGCACAAGTTCGGCGTCGCCGACCGCTACCACGGCACCAAGCTCTTCATCCGCGAGAACGGCAAGCGCGTCCTGACCCCGCTGATGGTCGTCATGCTCGCCATCGGCACCACCGACGTGCTGTTCGCCCTGGACTCGATCCCCGCGATCTTCGGCCTCACCCAGGACCCGTACATCGTCTTCACGGCCAACGCCTTCGCCCTGATGGGTCTGCGCCAGCTGTACTTCCTCATCGGCGGCCTGCTCAAGAAGCTGGTCCACCTCAGCTACGGCCTGTCCGTCATCCTCGGCTTCATCGGCATCAAGCTGGTGCTGCACGCCCTGCACGAGTCCGGGGTGCACGTCCCCCAGATCTCCATCCCGGTCTCCCTGGGCGTCATCTGCGGTGTCCTGGTGATCACCACGATCACCAGCCTGATCGCCTCGAAGAAGCAGGCGGCCGCCGAAGCCGCCGCCCGCTCGGAGAGCATCGACGCCTGACGTCCGTCGGCGCGGGCTATGCGGGGGCGGCCGCTTCGGCCGCCCCCGTTCCCGTACCCGCGTCCGGGCCCGACTCCCTGCCGAGGCCCGTACGCGACCGGACCAGCGTCGGGTTCGTCTCCGGCAGCAGCACGAAGCAGGCCAGGCTGAGCAGGGCGACCGCACTCAGGTACACGGCCACGCCCCACGGCGGGCCGGAACCGTCCGCCAGCGCCGTCGCCACGAGCGGGGTCAGCGCCCCGCCCAGCACACCGCCCAGGTTGTAGCCCACGGCCGCGCCCGTACAGCGGATCCGCGGGGCGTACAGCTCCGGCAGGTACGCGCCCACCACGGCGAACATCGTCACCATGCCCAGCAGCCCGCCCAGGCAGCCCAGCGTCATCAGCAGCGGGTCCGCCGTCCGCAGCAGCGCGACGAACGGGAACATCCACACCAGGCACATCGCGCTGCCCGCCAGACACAGCGGCCGGCGGCCGTGACGGTCGCCGAGCACCGCCACCACCGGGGTCATCAGCCCCTTGAGCGCGACGGCCGTCATGATGCAGGCCAGCATCACCGTGCGGTCCACCCGCAGGTGCTCGGTGGCGTACGCGAGGGACCAGGTGGTGACCGCGTAGAACACCGCGTACCCGAGCGACAGCGCCCCGCCGGTCAGCAGGAGCAGCCGCCAGTGCCCGCGCACCACCTCGGACAGCGGGGCGTCGGAGCGCCGGCCCGTCTCGGCGAGGGCCCGGAACTGCGGGGTCTCCTCGACCGAGCGGCGCAGCCACAGCCCGGCGAGGGCCAGCACGCCCGCCGCCCAGAACGGCACGCGCCAGCCCCAGGCGGCGAACTGCGCGTCGGTCAGCGTCGCGGACAGGGTGAGGGTCATGCCGTTGGCCAGCAGGAAGCCCACCGCCGGACCGGCCTGCGGGAAGCTCGCCCACAGCCCGCGCCGCTGCTCGGGGGCGTGCTCGGCGGTCAGCAGGACCGCCCCGCCCCACTCGCCGCCGAGGCCCAGGCCCTGGAGGAAGCGCAGCGCGAGCAGTATCAGGGGCGCCGCCGCGCCGATGGTCGCGTACGTCGGCACGCAGCCGACCGCCACCGTGGCGAGGCCGGTCAGCAGCAGGGAGCCGAGCAGCACCGGGCGCCGGCCGTAGCGGTCGCCGATGTGCCCGAAGACCACGGAACCCAGCGGGCGGGCGAGGAAGCCGATGCCGAAGGTGCCGAAGGCGGCGAGGGTGCCGGCCAGCGGGGAGAAGGACGGGAAGAAGAGCGGGCCGAGCACGAGGGCCGCGGCCGTGCCGTAGACGAAGAAGTCGTAGAACTCGATGGCGGTGCCGGCGAGCGAGGCCCAGGCCAGCCGCAGCATCGAGGGCGGGCGGGGCACCGCCGGGCGGGGGAGGGCGGGGGAGGGGTCTTGTTGCATGGTGCAGCAA
>NZ_JBHYVA010000608.1:0-5277 GCF_042750055.1 Streptomyces sp. NPDC059456 | reverse complement strand
ACGAGCATCCGGCGGAACGGGAGCCGGGGCAGCACCGCCCGGGCCCGCTCCTCGTCGAGGCGGCGGGCCGGGTCCTTGGCCAGCAGGCCGTAGATGACGTCCGTCAGCGGACCCGCGTTCTTGGGCGGGTCCACCGGCTCGGTCATGACGGCGGTGAGGGTCGCGAGCGCGGACCCCTTGTCGTACGGGGGCACGCCCTCGACGGAGGCGTACAGCAGTCCGCCGAGGGACCACATGTCGGCGGGCGGACCGGGCTTCTGGCCGCGGGCGCGCTCGGGCGAGATGTACGAGGGGGCGCCGACGAGCATGCCGGTGGAGGTGACGGAGGGGTCGCCCTCGACCTGGGCGATGCCGAAGTCGGTGAGGACGACGCGGCCGGTACGGGCGATGAGCACGTTGGACGGCTTCACGTCCCGGTGCAGGATGCCCTGACCGTGCGCGGCGCGGAGCACGTCGAGGACGGCGAGGCCGACCTCGGCGGCGCGGTGGGGAGTCAGCGGGCCCTGTTCACGGATGAACTCCGCGAGCGAGGGGCCCTCGATGAGCTCCATGACGATCCACGGACGGCCGTCCTCGTCCACGACGTCGAAGACGGTGACGGCGCCACTGCTGCGGATCCGCGCGATCGCCTTGGCCTCGCGCAGGGTACGGGTGATGAGGCGGCGCTTCTCGTCCTCGTCGACGCCGGTGCTGAAGCGGAGTTCCTTGACGGCGACCGTCCGGCCGAGGGTCTCGTCCTCGGCGCGCCAGACGGTGCCCATGCCGCCCTTGCCGAGGACTTCGCGCAGCCGGTAGCGGCGCGCGAGCAGCCGCCCCTCGTCCTGCCCTTCCTCGGCGGCCTTGGCCGCCGCGGCCTTGACGGCGGCCGCAACGGCATCGGCCTTCTCGATGACGGGATTCACCACGGGCTTCGCCGGCTCGGGCTTCTCCGCGGGCGCGAAGCCGGCCGGCTTCGCGTCGTCGGCGGCGGCCGGAGACTTCGTCAGGTCGGCCTTCACCGCCGGCGCGTCGGCAGGCTGCGCGCGCCCGGCAGCGGCCGCCGGCCCGTCGGGTGAGTCCGGCTTCGCCGCAGGCGGTACGGCAGGCTTCGCCGCAGGCGACTCCGGCTTCGCCGACACGGGCTCGGCCCGGTCCTGCTTCGCCGCAGGCGACTCGGCGGGCGACTCGGTGTGCTCCGGCTTCGACATGCGTCCCCTCTGCGATCGCTGCCCCGGCAGCCCCCGGGATCCCCGGTGGCCCGCTCCGGGAGAACCCGTGCGGTAACCCGCCCCGGCAGAACCCTCATTGTTCCTCACTCCGCAACGGACGGGCGCCCCGGGTCCGCGGTTCCCCCCTCCGCATCCCGGAGTTACAACGGAACGATGTCAGGAGCCCCCAGCCGCGCGGCATCCGCGGTCTGGTCGTCCGGCTGGCGCTGCGATTCCCGTTCCGCCTGGACCCGCTTCTCGTAGTGTTCCACTTCCTTCGCGATCTGCTGTTCGTCCCACCCCAGGACCGGCGCCATCAGCTCCGCGCACTCCCGCGCCGACCGCGTTCCCCGGTCGAACGTCTCGATGGAGATGCGCGTACGCCGCGTCAGCACGTCGTCCAGGTGCCGGGCCCCCTCGTGCGAGGCCGCGTACACCACTTCGGCCCGCAGGTAGTCCTCCGCCCCGGTCAGCGGCTCCGCCAGCCCGGGATCCGCCGCGATCAGGTCGAGCAGTTCGTCGGTCATCGAGCCGTACCGGTTCAACAGGTGCTCGACCCGCGCCACATGGAGGCCGGCCCGGGCGGCGATCCGCGCCCGCCCGTTCCACAGCGCCCGGTACCCCTCGGCCCCGACCAGCGGCACCTCCTCCGTCACGCACTCCGCGACCCGCGCGTCGAGCCCGTGCACCGCCTCGTCGACCGCGTCCTTCGCCATGACCCGGTACGTCGTGTACTTGCCGCCCGCGACCACGACCAGCCCCGGCACGGGGTGCGCCACCGTGTGCTCGCGCGACAGCTTGCTCGTCGCGTCCGACTCCCCGGCCAGCAGGGGCCGCAGGCCCGCGTACACGCCCTGCACGTCGTCCCTCGTCAGCGGTACCGCCAGCACCGAGTTCACGTGCTCCAGCAGGTAGTCGATGTCCGCGCTCGACGCCGCCGGGTGCGCCTTGTCCAGGTCCCAGTCGGTGTCCGTCGTGCCGACGATCCAGTGCCGGCCCCACGGGATCACGAACAGCACCGACTTCTCGGTCCGCAGGATCAGCCCGGTCGAGGAGTGGATGCGGTCCTTCGGGACGACCAGGTGGATGCCCTTGGACGCCCGGACGTGGAACTGCCCGCGCTCCCCGATCAGCGCCTGCGTGTCGTCCGTCCACACCCCCGTCGCGTTCACGACCTGGCTCGCGCGGATCTCGTACTCGCCGCCGCCCTCCACGTCCTGCACGCGTGCCCCGACGACCCGCTCGCCCTCGCGCAGGAAGCCGACGACCCGCGCCCGGTTGGCGCAGTGCGCCCCGTACGCCGCGGCCGTCCGGACCAACGTGGCCACGTACCGCGCATCGTCCATCTGGGCGTCGTAGTACTGGAGCGCCCCCACCAGGGCGTCCTTGCGCAGCGCGGGCGCGACCCGCAGGGCGTGCCGGCGCGTGAGGTGCCGGTGCAGGGGAAGGCCCCGCCCGTGCCCGCTGGACACCGACATCGCGTCGTACAGCGCGACGCCCGATCCGGCGTAGAACCGCTCCCAGCCCTTGTGCTGGAGGGGGTACAGGAACGGCACGGGCTTCACGAGGTGCGGGGCCAGCCGCTCCAGGAGCAGGCCGCGTTCCTTCAGGGCCTCCCGTACGAGGGCGAAGTCGAGCATTTCCAGGTACCGCAGGCCGCCGTGGATGAGCTTGCTCGACCGGCTGGAGGTGCCGGAGGCCCAGTCCCGCGCCTCCACCAGCCCCGTCGCCAGGCCTCTGGTGGCGGCGTCGAGCGCGGTCCCCGCGCCGACCACGCCCGCGCCCACCACCAGAACGTCCAGTTCCCGCTCGGCCATCCGGGCGAGTGCCTCTTCGCGCTGGACCGGCCCCAGTGTCGCTGTCCTCACGGCTGCCTCCCGTTGGTGCGGGTCGTCCCCGCTCGGTGTGCTCGGTGCGCTCGGTGCGGGTGATCCCGCTCACATCCCCCGCTCACGATTCTGACCCGCCGTACCCACATCAGCCACCGGCTGTGGACAACACAACGGTGATCACCACCCCGTAATGCGACAGATCGGTCATATATACGCCTAGTCTGACATCGCGCCAGCTCCGCACGGGCCCCGCACGGTCCACAGGACTTGCGCACCCAGCCTCCTCATGCATGTCAGGGAAGGGACGGCACCCCATGCCCGCAGACCTCGCCGTCATCGGACTCGGCCACCTCGGCCTCCCGCTGGCCCAGGCGGCCGTCGCCGCCGGAATCGAGACGGTCGGCTACGACAGCGGTCCGGCCACCGACTCCACCCTCACCGCCGCAGAGGTCCGCCGCATGTCGGCCGCCGGCTTCCGGGTCGCCACCAACCCCGCCGAACTCGGCCGGGTGCGCACCGCCGTCATCTGCGCCCCCACCCAGCTCGGCGCGGACCGCGCGCTCGACCTGTCCGCCGTCGGCGAGGCGGGCCGCACCCTCGCCGCCCGGCTGCGCCCGCACACCACCGTCATCCTCGAATCCGCCGCCCACCCGGGGGTCACCGAGGACTACCTGCGCCCGATCCTGGAGGCCGGATCCGGGCTGCGCGCCGGCCGGGACTTCCACCTGGCCTACTCCCCCAGCCGCCTCGACCCCGGCAACCGGACGCACGGCATCGCCAACACCCCCAAGGTGATCGGCGGCCTCACCCCCGCCTGCACCGAGTCCGCGCACGCCTTCTACGCCCGCCTCACCGAGAAGGTGGTCCGGGCGCGCGGCCTGCGCGAGGCCGAGACCGTCCAGCTCCTGGAAACGAACTACCGGCACGTCAACATCGCCCTCATGAACGAGATGGCGGTGCTCTGCCACGACCTCGGCGTCGACCTGTGGGACGTCATCCGCTGCGCCGAGACCAAGCCGTACGGGTTCCAGGCCTTCCGGCCCGGCCCGGGGGTCGGCGGGCGCAGCGTCCCCCTGGACCCCAACTACCTCCCCCACACCACCCGCACCCCGGGCCACCCCCTGCGCATGGTCGGCCTGGCGCAGGAGATCAACAGCCGGATGCCCCAGTACGTCATCCAGCGTTCCGCCACCCTGCTGAACGAGCACGGCAAATCGGCCCGCGGGGCCCGGGTCCTGCTGCTCGGCGTCACGTACAAGCCCGACCTGGGCGACCAGGAGGGCGCGCCGGCCCGCGAGATCGCCAGCCGCCTCCTGGACCTGGGGGCGCTGGTCAGCTACCACGACCCGTACATCGCCGGATGGCGCGTCAGGGACCGTCCCGTCCCGCGTGCGGAATCGTTGTACGAGGCCGCCGCCAACGCCGATCTGACGATCCTGCTCCAGCAGCACCGCACGTACGACCTCCAAGGCCTCGCGGTGAAGGCGCAGTTGCTGCTGGACACCCGCGGCGCCAGCCCCCCGGGGGCGGCCCACCGCCTCTGAGCCGCCCCGGCCCGCCGGTCACGGCCCCGTCCGGCACGCGCCCGTCCGACGGAAAACCCCTCTTCGCACGTCAGTGCGCCCTGTTAGCCTGCGGCGTCACTTATCTCGCACTTATGCCCCAGGGGCGCACGTGCGTCCACGTCCCCGGGGGGATTTCCGATGAGCCAGAACTTCCAGCCGCCCGCGCCCTCGTCCTACACGCCGGCCCCCGCCGCGGCCCCCGCCCGCGGCGGCAACGTCGTCCTGGGCGTCCTCGCCGCCGTCGTGGCCGGTCTCGCGGCCGCCGGCGTCTACGGCGCGATCGTCAAGGCCACCCACCACGAGATCGGCTACGCGGCGGTCGGCGTGGGCGCCCTGGTCGGTTTCGCCGCGGGCAAGGCCGGCGGGCGCAACGCCGTCCTGCCGGTCGTCGCCACCCTGCTCTCCGTGGCCGCCGTCCTCGGGGGCCAGCTCTTCGGCATCGCCCTGGACGGAGCCGAGCAGCTCTCCACGGGCGTCCTCGACGTACTGACCGAGCACACCTCCGAAGTGGTCGACAGCTGGAAGACCGACCTGGACCCGCTGGTGTTCCTCTTCCTCGCCATCGGCGGCTACGCGGCGTTCCAGGTCAGCCGCAAGACCGCGGCCTGAGCGACGACGCCGCGACGACCCCGGAGCGGCGACCGCCGCCCGCGCGAGCGCCGCGCTCACGGCGAACGACAGACAAAAAACAAC
>NZ_JBHYVA010000607.1:0-5292 GCF_042750055.1 Streptomyces sp. NPDC059456 | reverse complement strand
GGGGGTCGGTGTGTGGTTTTGGGGGGGGGGGGGGCGGGGCGGCGGCGGGCGGGGCGGCGGGCGGGCCGCTCACCTGGAGCCCTGTCGTCTTGGTTCGATGTGTGTCAACATAGACGTATGTCGAATGTGAAGGTTCTGCCGCTGCTGGAGCCCGACGTCGTGGTGGCTTGCTGCCCGCCGCTGAACGAGCGCCCCATGTCGGCCGAGGAGGCTGAGGTCGCGGCGAAGATGTTCAAGGCCCTCGGTGATCCCGTGCGCCTGCGGCTGTTCTCCGCGGTCGCCTCCCACGAGGGCGGGGAGGCGTGCGTGTGCGACATCTCCGACGTCGGCGTCTCCCAGCCGACCGTCTCCCACCATCTGAAGAAGCTCAAGGAGGCCGGCTTGTTGTCCTCCGAGCGCCGCGGTACGTGGGTGTACTACCGGGTTGAGCCGTCCGTGCTGGCCGCCATGGGGGCGCTGTTGTCCGGCGCGTCGAAGGCGGAGTGACCGGCGTGCGCATCGAGGCGCTGCTGCCCGGGCATGCCGAGCAGGTGCTGGGCATCTACCAGGCGGGGATCGACGAGGGCAATGCGACCTTCGAGACGCAGGCCCCCGACTGGGGCGTGTTCGACAAGGCCAAGCTGCCAGGCCACCGCTTCATCGCGCTCGATGACGGTCGGGTGCTGGGCTGGGTCGCGGCGAGCGCGGTCTCGGACCGCTGCGCGTACGCGGGCGTGGTCGAGCACTCCGTCTACGTGCACCCCGCCGCCCGCGGGCAAGGCGTCGCCAAGGCGCTTCTGCGTGCGCTGATCGCCTCAACCGAGGCGGCGGGCATCTGGACGATCCAGTCCGGGATCTTCCCCGAGAACGCCGCTAGCCTCGCCGTCCACGAGCGGGCCGGGTTCCGCGTCATCGGCACCCGTGAGCGCATCGGCCGCCACCGCGGCGTGTGGCGCGACGTGGTCCTGCTGGGGCGCCGGAGCCCGCTGATCAGCTGAGCTCGCCATCCAGGGTGAGCTGCCGGCGGTGGAGGTCGAAGTGCCGAGTCGGGTAGCGGTAGATGTCCGCGAGTGTCATGAAGTCCTGGAAGAACGGGTCCCAGCGGACGGGAAAGTGCATGCCGCGGGCCAGGCCGGCTTCGGATTCCACCGCGAGCCGGCGGTGCAGGGAGTCGATGACCCGGTCGAACGCGGCGGCCGTGCGGCGTGGCCCGAAGACCTTCACGGCCCCGCACGGGCCGACGTAGTTGACCCAGTCGAACGGCCCGGTCGCGGCGTTCAGAGCCCAGGCGAAGGCCTTGCCGGCGCTGCGGGGGAGCCGAGCGAATACCCGGGCGAGGACCAGCAGCACCCGCACGACCACGTAGCCGAAGAACATGTGCCACAGCAGCTGCTCGTTGGTCCACCTGGTCCCATTGGTGGGGCGGGCGAGGTGGGCTTTCGTGGCGTTGTCGACCAGGTCGTGGAAGGCCTGCCGTGCGCGCTCGTAGTCCGCGAACACGGTCTGCCGGTCCATCGCCATGTCGTCCATCACCCCTCGCCCGTCCACTGCGGTGATTCCCGCCCGGTGCGGTTTCAGGCGCCGAGGAATTCCGAGATCTCCCGGGCGGCTCCGCGTGCGGTTCGGCCGACGCCGATGAGGGTGGCGGAGGCGGGGCCGGTCCAGTCGCCGTAGCCGAGGAGGTGGATGCGCGGGTCGGCGACGGCTCGGGTGCCCTCGGTGGGGATACGGCCGCCCTCGGTGCGCAGGCCCAGCGGGGACAGGTGCGAGAGCGTGGGGCGGAAGCCCGTGCACCAGACGATCGCGTCGCAGGGCCAGGTGCTGCCGTCGGCCCAGCGGGCTCCGTCGGCCGTCAGGCTGTCGAACATCCGGTGGTCCGGGATGAGTCCGGCGTCCCGGGCCGCGCGTACGGGCGGGACGGCGACGATGTCGCCGAGGTCCGAGATGTGCGGGCCGCCGGACTGAACGCGCTGGGTGGCGAGTTCGAACAGGGCGCGTCCGTCGATCTCGTCCGGGAGGTAGCGGGCCGGGCGTTGGGTGACCCAGCGGACGGTGGCGTGCGGGGCGAGGTCGGCGGCGATCTGGGCGCCGGAGTTGCCGCCGCCTACGACGATGACGCGCTGTCCCGCGTAGTCCCAGGGGCTGGGGTAGTCCACCGTGTGGTGCTGGCGGCCCTGGAAGTGCTCACGGCCGGGGACGGCGGGCAGGAACGGGCGCCACCAGGTGCCGGTCGCGCTGACCACGACGCGCGCCGTGAAGGCGCCGGAGTCGGTCTCGACACGCAGGAGAGGAGCCTCGTCGCGGACGGCCTCGACGCGGACGCCGCGCTGGATGGGGAGTTCGTAGCGCTTCTCGTAGTCGGCGAGGTACTCCAGTACGTGGGAGACGTCCGGGAAGGTCTTGCCCTCTTGCTGCGGCATGAGGCGGCCGGGCAGGGAGGAGTAGGCGGCTGGGGAGAACAGGTGCAGCGAGTCCCAGGCATGCTGCCAGGCCCCGCCCGGGGTGGCCTGGGCGTCGAGGATGGTGAAGCCGATGCCCGCCCGGCGCAGGTAGTAGCCGGCGGCGAGCCCTGCCTGGCCGCCGCCGACCACCACCACATCCGCGTGCAGCGTCATGCCGCGGGCTTGTCCTGCTCGGTCTTGCCTCGCATGAAGATGACTGCCACCAACGCCAGACCAACTGCGGCACCGATCAGCTGCATGGCGATGAAGGCGGGCACGGAGGCCGGGGCGATTCCGGCGAAGGTGTCGGTGAAGGCGCGGCCGATGGTGACCGCCGGGTTGGCGAAGGAGGTGGACGAGGTGAACCAGTAGGCGGCACCGATGTAGGAGGCGACCGCGACGGGCGCGAAGCGCAGCCGGTCGGTGCGGGCGAGGCCGAAGATCAGCATGATCAGGCCCGCGGTGGCGACCACTTCGCCGAGGAGGAGGTTGCCGGCGGAACGGTCGTGGGTGGACCACTTGACGAGCGGCTCGCCGAACATCGCGTCCGCCAGGATCGCGCCCGCGATGGCGCCGGCGATCTGCGAGGGCACGTACACGGCCAGCTCGCGGGCGTTCACCCCGGCACCACCGCGGCGGCCGGTCCACCACTCGGCCAGCGTGACGGCCGGGTTGAAGTGCGCTCCGGAGACCGGGCCGAGAAGAGCAATTAGCACGCCGAGGCCGAACACCGTGGCGGTGGAGTTGGCCAGCAACTGCAGCGCGATGTCGTCGGTGAGCTTGGTGGCCTGGATGCCGGAGCCGACCACGATCGCGACGAGGGCGGCGGTGCCGACCAGCTCGGCGGCCGCGCGGGCGATCAGCGGGGTACGGGGCGGGGTCGCGCCCGGCGCGGGCTGCGGCGACGCCTCGGGGGTGGCTATGGCGTCGCTCGCGGCGGGCTCGGTGGCGGTCAAGGCAGGTTCTCCTCGGGCAGGTGAAGCAGCGGCGGGCGGGGTCGCCAGGAACTTATGGGCAGGACCGCTTGAGGTTCGCCTCGGCGGTGGCACGCGCGGTCTGAGCGAGGTCGGCGAACTGACCGGCGAGAGCTTCGATGACTTCCGGGCGCAAGCGGTAGTAGGTGAACCGGCCGCAAGGCTCCGTCTCCACGACCCCGGCCCCTCTGAGCACCTTCAGGTGGTTGGAGAGGTTCGTCTGCTTCGCGCCCGTCTCCTCCACAAGGTGGGTGGTGCAGAGCGTTTCGCGGGCGAGGAGGGTCACGATCTGGAGCCTGAGCGGGTCGGCCAGAACCCGGATCAGATCAGTGTCGACTGACGTCATCATGTACTGATACTGTCACATCAGCCGGGCCTGACACCAGTCCGGGCTGACTTGCCGGCTCCTCGTCACTCAGGAAGCACGATGTCCTCCACGCCTGCCGCGTCCGTCCTCTTCGTCTGCATCCACAACGCCGGCCGCTCCCAGATGGCGGCCGGGTTCCTGCGCCACCTCGCGGGCGACCGCGTCGAGGTCCGCTCCGCCGGCTCCATGCCCGGCGACCAGATCAACCCCTCCGCGGTGGCCGCCATGGCCGAGCTGGGCATCGACATCTCCGACCAGAAGCCGAAGGTCCTCACCCCCGAGGCCGCCCAGGCGTCGGACTACATCATCACCATGGGCTGCGGCGACGCCTGCCCGTACTTCCCCGGCAAGACCTACCTCGACTGGCAGCTCGAGGACCCGGCCGGCCAGGGTGTCGAGGCCGTCCGCCCCATCCGTGACGAGATCAAGGGCCTCATCGAGGGCCTGATCGCCGAGATCGACGCTAAGAAACAGGGCTGATCCCGTGACCGACGCGACCACCGTCGACGACGGTCATACGCGACGTCATCATCATCGGCTCCGGCCCGGGCGGATACACCGCCGCCCTTTACACCGCCCGCGCCCAGCTGAAGCCGCTCCTCTTCGGCAGCTCGATCTTCGTCGGTGGCTCCCTGACCACCACGACCGAGGTGGAGAACTTCCCCGGCTTCCCCGACGGGATCGACGGCCCGGACCTCATGGTCAACATCCGGGCCCAGGCTGAGAAGTTCGGCGCCGAGATGATCGACGACGACATCGTCTCCGTCGACCTCACCGGCGACATCAAGGAGGTCGCCGACTCCGAGGGCACCGTCCACCGCGCCAAGACGGTGATCATCGCGACCGGCTCCGGCTACCGCAAACTCGGCCTCCCCAAGGAAGAAGAACTGTCCGGCCGCGGGGTCTCCTGGTGCGCCACCTGCGACGGGTTCTTCTTCCGCGACCACGACATCGTCGTGGTCGGCGGCGGCGACACCACCATGGAAGAGGCCACCTTCCTCACCCGCTTCGCCCGCTCGGTCACCATCGTCCACCGTCGCTCCACCCTGCGCGCGTCCAAGGTCATGCAGAACCGGGCGTTCACCGACGACAAGATCTCCTTCGCCTTCGACAGCGAGATCGCCGAGATCAAGGAAACGAACGGCATGCTCTCCGGTGTCGTCCTGCGCGACACCTTCACCGGAAAGCTCCGAGACCTCGACGTCACCGGCCTGTTCATCGCCATCGGACACGACCCCCGCACAGAGCTGTTCACCGGCCGGATCGATCTCGACGACGAGGGCTACATCAAGGTCGCCTCGCCCTCGACCCGCACGAACATCCCCGGTGTCTTCGCCGCCGGCGACGTCGTCGACCACACCTACCGCCAAGCCATCACCGCAGCTGGCTCCGGCTGCGCAGCGGCCCTCGACGCCGAGCGCTACCTCGCCGCCCTCAATGACCAGGTACAGGACGCAGCCGAAGTTCTGGCCCGAACCGCCAGGCGCGGGAACCCGGGCACGGTCCGCCAGCCGACAGGATGCTGCGGACC
>NZ_JBHYVA010000606.1:0-5314 GCF_042750055.1 Streptomyces sp. NPDC059456 | reverse complement strand
CGCGGCGCCCGGCGTCCCGGCGCGCGCGCCGGGGGGGGGGCCGCCCCGGGCGCCCCCGCGGCCCGCGGGGGGGCCCCCCCGCCGCGGGGGGGGGGCGGGGGGGCCGATCGCGTCGTGCCGCCGGGCCGCGGTGCTCAGACGGTCGGGAACTTCGCCGTGAAGGCTGCCGGAACGCCGACCACGTCGTTGAAGCTGAGCTTGCCCGCACCGAACTCGTCGGCGGACATCGCCCGCTTCTTGCCGCCCTGGATCTGCCAGACGACGTTGCTGCCCGGGGAGAGCAGCATCGTGCCGTCGGCGGGGGCCGCCTTCGCGGCGGCCGAGCCCAGCCACTCGCCCGGAACGGCCTCCAGCGGACGCTGGTCGTAGCCGAGGCCGGTGAAGTCGGCGTAGGTCAGCGGAACCGCGACGCCGCCCGCCATCACGTAGACCGTGGGGCTGGTACCCGAGGCGTCCTTGACGATCGAGCCGTTGGCCAGCTGCTTGATCGCGGCCGAGTGCAGCCAGTCGGTCGGGACGCCCATCAGGGAGCGGCCGTCGTAGCCGTTCGCCGACCACTCGGCGGCCGAGATGTGCAGCGCAGAGCCGTTCACCATGACGTAGCGGTTGTTGTCGCTGCCGGTCTGGTCCATGACCACGCGGCCGTTGGAGACGGAGCGCTGGGTGGCCCCCTGCAGCCAGGCGGTGGGAACGCCCATGTCGGGGCGGACGTTGTAGCCGTCGGCGGTCCAGTCGGCGGCCGAGATGGGCAGGGCTGCGCCGTCGATGACCACGTAGCGGTTGGCGCCACCGGCCTGGTCGTGGACGACGGTACCGGCCGGCGGGGCGCTCGGCAGACCGTTGAAGGCTGCGTCGTCCACGAGCACGATCTTGCTCAGGTCGTAGTGGTCGGGGGTGACGTCGGAGCCCGCCACCGGCACGCCCGCCCCGTCGATCATGACCTTGACGGCCGGGCCGCCCGGCGACTTCACCAGCGTGCCGGCCGGAAGCGACGCGGGGTTCGGGTAGGTCGGGGCGCTCGGGTACGGGTTGGCGTGGTCGGCGCCCAGGCCTGCGGCGGGACCGCAGGACGGCCAGGCGCCCTGGCCCTGACCGGCCAGGATCTTCTCGCCGATGAGGATCTGCTGCTGCTTGGTCGCCTGGTCGGCGCGGCCGGCGTACTGCGTGCCGCCGAAGGCGCGCCACGTCGACATCGAGATCTGGAGGCCGCCGTAGTAGCCGTTGCCGGTGTTGATGCTCCAGTTGCCGCTGGCCTCGCACTGGGCGACCTTGTCCCAGGTCGAGACGGAGGCGGCCGAGGCGGTGGTGGTCATGAGCAGCGGGGCTGCGAGGGCGACCAGAGCGGTGACGGTGACGGCGAGCGCGGACTTCTTGCGGGCGGCAGACAGCACGGAGTGTTCCTCGGTGGGTTCGGGGCGCAGGCCAGGGCGTCGGCGGCTGCGGGGGCGGCGAGTGCGGGGCGGCGGGTGCGGGGCGGAAGCTGCGGGGCGGGGCCCCGGGCCGGCCCGGGCCGCCCGGCCGGTGTGGACCGGGCGGCTCGGACGGGCGGCGATCAGACGGTCGGGAACTTCGCGGTGAAGGCGGCCGGAACACCGACCACGTCGTCGAAGCTGAGCTTGCCCGCGCCGAACTGGTCGGCGGTCATGGCCTTCTTCTTGCCGCCGGTGATCTGCCAGACCGTGTTGCTGTCGGGCGACAGGAGCATCGTGCCGTCGGCCGGAGCGGCCTTCGCGGCGGCCGAGGCCAGGTACTCGCCCGGGGTGCCGACCAGCGGACGCTTGTCGTAGCCGAGGCCGGTGAAGTCGGCGTAGGTCAGAGGAACGGCGACGCCGCCGGCCATCACGTAGACGGTGGAGTTGGCACCCGAGGCGTCCTTGACGATCGAGCCGTTGGCCACCTGCTTGGACACCGCGGAGGCCAGCCACTCACCCGGAACACCCATCAGGCTCTGCTGGTCGTACCCGTTGCCGGTCCACTCCGAGGCGGAGATGTGCACCGCCGCGCCGTTGATCATGACGTAGCGGTTGTTGTCGGTGCCCGACTGGTCCATGATCACGGTGCCGGTCGAAGGGGACTTGGCGACGGCGGACTTCAGCCACTGGCCCGGGACGCCCATCAGGGTCTGCTCGTTGTAGTGGTCGGCCGTCCACTCGGAGGCCGAGATGTGCAGGGCCGCGCCGTTGACCATGATGTAGCGGCTCGGGTCGGCGCCGGTCTGGTCCATGACCACGATGCCGGTCGTCAGCTGCCGCTGCGCGGCGTTCTGCAGCCAAGCGGTCGGAACGCCCATGTCGGGACGGACGTTGTACCCGGCGGCGGTCCAGTCCTCGGCGCCGATCAGCAGCGCCGTACCGTCGACGATCACGTAGCGCTCGGCGCCGCCGGCCTGGTCGTGGACCACGGTGCCGGAGGGCGGGGCGCTCGGCAGGGCCCGGAAGGCCGTGTCGTCCACCATGACGATCTTGCTCAGGTCGTACTTGTCCGGGGTGACGTCGGAGCCCGCGACCGGAACGCCCGCGCCGTTGATGATGACCTTCACCTGCGGGCCGCTCGCCGACTTCACCAGCGTCCCGGAGGGCAGCCCGGCCGGGTTGGGGAGCGTGGGGGTGTTGCTGCCGGCGGGCGAGACGTAGCCGCTGATGCGCTGGCCGCCCCACGGGGCCGAACCCACGCTGAAGCTGGTGGCGTTGTTGGTGCTGACGTGGCCCGGCCGACCGCCCTGGTTGCCGCCGGTGATGGTGATCGTGCCGCCGGAGAGCCCCGTGACGAGGGCCACGTGATCGGCGTAGTCGCTGCCGTTGTAGTTGAAGACGACCGCGTCACCCACGTGCGGCGTGTTGGAGAGCGTCCCGTACTTCTTGCCGTAGTCCATGAAGCTGGCGGCCCGGTCGTCCAGGGTGGACAGGCCCGTGACCCCGTTGCGGGCCCAGACCCAGCCGGCGAAGTCCGCACACCAGGCGTGGGCCGTGGTGGTGCCGCCGTAGCAGCTGCTGGACTGGTTGGGGCCGCCGACGTAACCGCCGTGGGCGCAGGCTCCGTTGCCGTTCTCGGCCTTGGCGGTGGCCGAGATGCCGTCCGTGAGCGGCGAGGCGCTGGCCGGGGAGGCGACGACCGTGGTGAGCACGGTCACGGCCAGGGCCGAGGCGGAGGAGAGGCGGATGGCGGTGGTCTTCAGGGTGCTGCGGGACATGGCGAAGCTCCAGGTGGCGTGAAGAGACGTGTGTGGTGGCGCTGCGGGTTCGCAGGCAGGCCTGTCGAAGGCCGGAAGTGTGTGGGCGCACCGGGCGGGTGGACGGCTGCCCTGCAGGAGCAGCTGTCAGGCCGGCGTACGCGGCGCGCGGGGTGGGGCGGTGAAGCGGTGGGGCGGTGAAGCGGTGGGGCGGTGGGGCGGTGGGGCGGTGAAGTGCGGCGGCCGCGGCGGGCGGCGGGCCGGCTACTCCCAGGCGGTGGTCTTCAGGGTGACCGGGGCGGTCTCCCATGCGGTGGTGGCGGTGACCCGGGTGGCGGCGCTGTCGCCGTGGCCGGCGAAGGCCGGGGTGACGGCGGCGACGGAGAAGGCGAGGGAAGCGACCGCGGCGGCCTTGACGAGGTGGGTGCGCAGCATGGGAGTGGTCCTTTGCGAAAGCTGGGATGAGTGACTGATCCGGTCTCGCGTCCCGCGGTGACGCTTCGTCCGGTGCCTTCGGGGCGGTGTTCCCTTCCGGCGATCACTACTTTCGTCGCAGGTCAGAGTGGGTGGAAGGGCTTTCAGCTGGACGGAATCGGCCCTGGACCGTTCCGGCCAGCGAGGCCGGAAGGGGACAGCAGGGCGCGCTCGAAGTAGGGGGCGATCAGGGGGACGCCGACACGGGTGAGGCTCCAGCCGCCGAGTTCGGGGAGCGTTTCGAGGGCACGCCGGCAGAGGGACTCCGTCCGCAGCTCCGCCTCGTCCAGGTTGTCCGCGAGCACGAAGACGCCGAGCACCGGATCCGGCTGCGCGTACGGGTGCGGGGTCACGTGCTCCACCGCGTCCCGGCTTCCGGCCACGGACAGGAGGAGTTCACCGATGCGCGGGGGCAGTTGACCACCCGCCGCGGGGGCCCGGAGGCCGGCGTGTACGAGATACATACACCCGACCCTTCCCCAGGATCCGGGCGGATCACAGGTTCGTGACCTGGCCTTTTGGGTCCCTGACCGGAACCGTCCACATAACCTTCCCGGCTGGCCGCAGCCGGGATCGGCATGCGATGATCCGGTTGCCTTGACGGACAAGGTGTACACGGGGGGAACCGCTGTGCTGTCAACTCTGGGCCTCGACACGACCGCCGAGGCCGTCTACCGCACCATGCTCGCGCGCCCGCGCGACGGCGTGAGCGCACTCGCAGCCCATCTCGGGCTGCCCGATTCGGAAATCCGGCGGAGCCTCGACCTGCTCAGCGAGCTGGCCCTCATCCGGCCCTCGTACGAGCACGCCGGGGAGCTCCGCGCGGTCTCGCCCGATGTCGGCATGGAACTCCTCATGGCCCGCCAGCAGGCCGAACTGGCGGCTCAGCAGCTGAAGATCGAGACGTCCCGGGCGGCCGCCGCACAGCTCATCGCGGAGTTCGCCGACCTGAGCCCGGCCGCTTCCGGCCCCGGGGTCGAGCAGCTGACCGGGCTCGACGCCATCCGGTCCCGGATAGCCGGTCTGGCACACCGCGTACAGAGCGAACTGATGACCTTCGCCCCCGGCGGGGGCCACCGGCCGGAGACGCTGGAGGCCTCGAAGGCGGACGACGGGGCGCTGCTGGGCCGCGGGGTGCGGATGCGCTCGCTGTTCCAGGACAGCGTGCGCAACAGCCAGACCACGGTGACGTACGCGACGTGGCTGACCGAGAACGGCGGGGAGGTGCGGACCGCCCCGGACCTGCCGACCCGCATGATGGTCTTCGACCGGTCCACGGCCGTGATCCCGGTCAGCAGCGCGGACAGTGCCGCGGGAGCGGTGGTCCTGACCGGGGAGGGCACGCTGACGGCGCTGTGCGCGCTGTTCGACAACATCTGGGCGGGGGCCCGGCCGCTGGGCGCCGTCGAGGAGAAGGACACGGGCGGCCTCAACCCGCAGGAGCGCACGGTGGTCCAGTTGCTCGCGCAGGGCCTGACCGACGAGGCGATAGCCAAGCGCCTCGCCGTCTCCCCGCGCACGGCCCGCCGGCTGGCGAACGGCCTGATGGCCCGTCTGGGCGCGGCGAGCCGCTTCGAGTTCGGCGTACGGGCGGTCCAGCGCGGCTGGCTCCCCGGCACGGAGTGACCCGTACCCGCAGCTGTACCTGCGCCCGCCCCCGCACTCCCGGCG
>NZ_JBHYVA010000605.1:0-5320 GCF_042750055.1 Streptomyces sp. NPDC059456 | reverse complement strand
CGGCCCCGTCGTGCCGTGCGCGCCGCCGTCTGGGCGTCGCTCCCCCCGGCGCGCGCCGCGCGCTCGCGTCCCCGGCCGGTCAGCCCTCGTCCACCGCCACGAAGCGCAGCTCGGAGGTGTACACCTCGCCCCGGTCGTCGGTCAGCCAGGCCTGTTCGGGGCTCGGCAGCATCTCGGTGAACACGGCCCGGCCCCCGGGCTCCTTGCGGGCCATCCGACGGACCGCCTTGGCGAGGATGTTCACGTACACCGGGCTGTCGAAGTCCACGTAGAACGGGCGGGTCTCGGTCGCCAGCACCACGAACACGAACCGCGGCAGCCCGCGCCGCTCCCGCCACTGCCGGGCCCGGACGAACCGGCGGGCCTCGTCCTTCTCCTCGGCGAAGTCCATGTCCGACGGGGGCAGCCGCCAGGTCTCGCGGGCCACCACCAGCCGGTCCACGGTGACCCGGGGGGAGTGCTCGGCCCCGTCCGGCAGGATCTGGAACAGGTCCATCGCCAGGGTGGTCAGCACGTGCGAGAACACGTCCACGGCGGGGAACTCCGCGCCGTCGGGCAGGACCACCGCCAGCTCGCCGTCCGCCCGTTCGGTCACCGTCACGTCGGCGCTGAGCACCGTACGGGGCCGGCCCGGATCGGCGGTGAAGTCGACGAGGGCGACGTAGTAGTCCTCGGGGCGGACCAGGGAGTGCCGGATCCGCGCGGAGAGCCGGGAGCGGTGCTCCTTCGGCAGCAGCGGCATCAGCCGGGGACCGGGATGGTCCCGGTCGGTGAGCCGGTCCAGCTCGGCGGCGTCCGGATGCTGGTTGACGAACAGCGAGGCGCCCAGGGTGTTGGCCGCGACGTGCAGTTCCCCGAGGACCAGCTCGAAGTCGCCGCGCGCCACCGCCCGTTCCCCCCGGGCGGCGATCATGATGTCGGGGCTGAGGTAGCGGGCCGCGGTCCAGCCGCCGCCCGGTCCGCCGAACTGCTCGGCGACGGGCCCCGCGACGGCCTCCAGCGGCAGCCCGACCCGGCGCGCGCCCGGCGGCGGTGACAGGATCGCGTCCCAGCGCCTGCGGAACTCCTGCTGGAGCTCGGCGGACTCCGTGCGGGCGGCGCCGTGCAGGATCGGCATGCAGGCGAACCAGAACGCGGCCAGGTCGACCGGCCCCTGCGCGGCCAGCCGGCGGTACACCTCCCGGGCCCGGGCCATCACCGCGTCGGCGAGCCGTGCGGTCAGCCAGCCGGCGCTGGTCAGCAGCGGGTCCAGCGGGGCCAGGGCCTCGTGGACGGTCCGCCCGAGGGTGGCGGTCGCGGCCCGGCGGCAGTCGGAGTACACCAGGGCCCGGCAGGGCGCCGTGCCGGCCGCCTTCTCCCGTACGGCGGCGGTCTCGGTCAGGGCGACGAACCCGCCCTCCAGGTCCGTCAGCGCGGCCACCAGGGCCTGCGGCCCGTCCGCCTGCGCCACCCGGTCCCGGCCCCGCTCCAGGGCGTCCAGGTCGGCCAGGGCGGGCTCGCGCAGCGCCGCGTCCCCGACCCGGTCCAGCCAGGCCCGCAGATGCCGCTCCGGGCGGGCGTCCGCGGGGACCTCCAGCTTCCACACCACCCACCGGCGGGCGACCAGGTCGGCCAGGACCGCGGAGACGTCGACGCCCGGCAGTGCGGCCCGGATCTCCCGGGCGGGCCGGACGCCGTCGCACAGCGCGAGCACGGCTCGCGCCTCCTCGGCGAGGGCCTGGCGCGGGCGGCCCGGCACCGTCACGTCCATCCCGGACTGGCGGACGAACGGCACCCGGCGCGGCGCCACCCACTCCCGTACCCGCGGGTCGGAGTCGATCCGCGCGGCCAGGGCGTCGACGGCCCAGCTGGCGAAGTACACCTGCGACGCGGCGATCAGACCGGTGCCGGGATCGACGCGCACCCCGTCGGTGGACAGGTCCCAGCGGCCCCAGCCGACGGGTCCGAAGAACCCGATGGTGTCGTTCTTGACGCAGAACCGCTGCCAGTAGTGGGCCACCAGCTCCTCGCGCTGGCGGGGCATGCTGGTACGGCCCGCCGCGGTCGGCGTCCAGTTCAGGAACGGGGTGATCCCGGAGCCGAGGACCGGGCGGTTCTGCCAGGCCACCGCCTCCCGGAAGGCGGGCGTCCGGGCGATCTCCTGGAGCGTGTGCGCCGTCTCCACCTGGGCGTCGGCGAACAGGGCGGCGAACTCCCCCCACCGCTCGCCGGTCAGGCCCGCCGGGCCCTCGCCGGGGTCGAACTTGTCGGCGGCCGCGGCCAGCCCGTCCGGGGCCAGCCGGAGCACGCCCCGGGCCGGGAAACCCGGCCCGCGCAGGGCGAACTGGTCCCACAGCCGCCAGCGGCCGCCGGGCACGTAGGTGTCGGTCACGGCCGGCCCCTATGCCTGGAGGAAGTCGGCGTGGACGACGTCCGCGAGGTCCGCGGGGGAGGGGTAGGCGAAGACCAGTGCCACGGGCACCTCCGCCCCCAGGGCCTCCTCGAGACGCGCCGTGATCCGGAAAGCGGTCAGCGAATCGCCGCCCCATTCGTAGAAGTCGCTCTGCTCGTCGAGGTCGGCCACCCCCAGCGTCTCGCGGTAGACGGAGACGACGAGCTCGGTCAGGGCGGCGGCGGTCAACTGCGCGGTCAGGGCGGCGGTCTCGGTCACGGTCTCGTTCACGGTCATGGTCATGAGATCTCCTCGAAGAGCGAACGGGTGGGGTGGGTGGTGCGGTGAGTACGGGAGGCGGAGGCGGTGGAGGCCGTGGCCGCCGCCGCTGCCGCCGTCAGGGCCGCCGTGGTGTTGCCGCCCGAGACGACGGCGACGGAGCGGCCGGTGCCGCGGCCCGCGCGGATCGCCCCGGCCAGCGCGACCGCGCCGGAGGGCTCGGCCTCGAACCCGCGCCGCCGCAGCAGCGCGGCCGCGGCGAGGATCTCCGCGTCGGACACGGCGACCAGGTCGTCGACCCGGTCCCGGATGATCGGATAGGTCACGGCCCCCGGCTGCTGGCCGCGCAGCCCGTCGGCGACGGTGTCCCCGGGCGGCAGCCGTACGGGGTGACCCGCGGCCAGGGACCGGGCGTAGCGGGCGGAGCCGGCGGGCTCGACGCCCACCACCCGCACCGGGTGCCCGTACGCGGCGAGGCACACCCCCGCGAGCAGCCCGCCCCCGCCGGTCGGCACGTACACCGTCTCGGCGTCCGGGGCGTCCGCGAGGATCTCCAGGCCGACCGTGCCCTGCCCGGCGACCACCAGTGCGTGGTCGGAGGAGGGCACGAGGACCGCGCCCGTCTCCTCGGCCAGCTCCTGCGCCCGGGCGTCGCGTTCGGCGACGCCGCCCGGCACGCCGACGGTCCGCCCGCCCAGCGCCCGGATCAGGGCGGTCTTGGCGGGATGCGCCCCGCCGGCCAGCACCACGGTCAGCTCCGCGCCCAGCGAGGCGGCCAGCCGGGCCAGCGCGATGCCGTGGTTTCCGGAGGAGCCGGTGACGATCCGCCGGGCCCCGAGCGCCAGGACGGCATTGGCGGCCCCGCGCAGTTTGAACGACCCCCCGTACTGGAGGTGTTCCGCCTTCAGCAGCAGCCTCCAGCCGGCCCGGCGCCCTTCGGGGGCGGGCAGCCCCGGCAGCAGCGGGGTGCGCCGCACCTGGCCGGCGATCCGCACCGCGGCGGCCGCCACGTCGGCCGGGCCCGGCGGCACGTGCACGGAGCCGGCCGGGACGTGCGCCGGGGAGGCGGCGGGTGCGGCGGTCATGGCCGGCCTCCGGTCCGCGACAGGGCGCGGCGGTCGGCCTTCCCGCCGCGGGTGGTGGGCAGTTCGGCCAGCCGGGCGAACCGGCGCGGCATCAGGTGCGGGGGCAGCGTGGTGCCCAGATGGGTGCGCAGCGCGGCGTCCTTCACGTCCGCCAGGTCCCCGGTGACGTGGGCGACCAGGAACACCCGCCCCTGGGCGTCGGTGTCGGGGGTGACCACCGCCCCCGTGACCCCGGGATGGGCCAGCAGTGCGCCCTCGACCTCGGCCGGGTCCACCCGGTAGCCCCGGATCTTCACCTGCCGGTCGCGGCGCCCCAGGTACTCCAGCCCCTCCGGCCCGCGGCTCGCCAGATCGCCCGTCCGGTACATCCGCGCGCCCGGCGGGCCGAGCGGGTCGGGCACGAAGCACTCGGCCGTGCGGGCCGGCAGTCCGCGGTAGCCGCGGGCCACGCCGACCCCGCCGATGCAGACCTCCCCGACGGCCCCGTCGGGCACCGGCACCAGGCCGGCGTCCAGCAGGCGGACCACCACGCCGTCGATCGGCGTGCCCACGAGGTCGCTGACCACGTCCGGTTCGGCCGGTACGGCGAACCGGGTCGAGGTCAACGTGCACTCGGTCGGCCCGTACTGGTTGACCAGCGCGCCCGGCACCAGGGCCCGCCCGCCGGCCGTCAGGAACGGCCGCAGCGACTCCCCGCTGGACACCACCACCCGCACCCCGGCGAGCAGCCCGGACGCGTCCGGCTGCCCGGCCAGGAAGGCCAGGAACGACGGCGTCACGCTCAGCAGGGCCGTCACCCCGTGCTCGCGCACGACGGCCCCGAACTCCTCGGGCCGCAGCAGCGCCGAACGCGGCACGACCACCAGCCGCCCGCCCGCCAGCAGCGGGGCGAACGTGTCCCGCAGGGAGGCGTCATAGCCCAGGGGGGCCACTTGCAGCGCCACCGTGTCCGGACCGAGGCCGTAGTCGCGGGCGACGAAACGCAGGTACGAGTCCAGCCCGGCGTGCTCGACGAGCACGGCACTGGGCTCCCCGGTGCTCCCCGAGGTGTGGCTGACGTACGCCAGCGACCGCCCCCCGAGCGGCCCGCCGCCCCCCGGCTCCTGCTGCGCCACGCTCCCCGGACGGTCCAGCAGTACGGGAGTCCCCGCAACCGGCAGGTCCCGGAGCCCCTCCACGAGGGCCGAGGACGTCAGCAGCATGTCGGCGCCGCCGCTGCGGACCAGCGCCGCCAGCCGGGCCGGCGGCTGCTCCGGATCGAGGCCCAGGAACGCCGCCCCCGAGCGCACCACCGCGGCCGGGCCGACCACGGCGTCGACGCCGCGTTCCACGGCCACCGCGCAGACCGTCTCCGGCCGGGCGCCGCGGGCCCGCAGCACCGCCGCCAGCGCGTCGACGCGGGCGATGAGCTCCCCGTACGTCACCTCGCCGGCCGGGGTGGTCACCGCGACCCGGCCGGGCGTGCGGGCGGCGTGCGCGGCGATGTCGTCGACGAAGGTCCGCATCACGCTTCTCCGCCCAGGGCGCGGCCGGCGGCGGTCACGCCCCCCGCGCCGGGGGGGGCGGCGAGCAGCCGGCGGTAGCA
>NZ_JBHYVA010000604.1:0-5320 GCF_042750055.1 Streptomyces sp. NPDC059456 | reverse complement strand
GGTCCGGCCGGGGCCGCAGGCGCGGTCGGCTCCGGTTCCGCCGGTTCCGCGTCCGCGTCGGGCGCCGGACCCCCGTCCTGCGGCTGCGCCGGGTCCGGGTCGGTGGCCGCCTGGGGGCCGGGGGTGGCCGGGTGGTCCGCGGAAGCGGGGTGGCGGTCCGTACTCACAGCGTGCTCCAGTCCTGATCGGGATAGCGATGCACCGGCGCCGAAACATCGTCCAGCGCCTGGCAGATCTCCTCGGGAAGACTAAGGGCCTCCACCGACAAAGCCGCCGCGAGCTGCTCGGACGTCCGCGCGCCCACGATCGGTGCGACCACCCCCGGCCGGTCCCGGATCCAGGCGAGGGCCACCTGGAGCGGGGTCACCGCCAGGCCCTGGGCCGCGGTCGCCACCGCGTCCACGATGCGCCCGGCGGCATCGTCCAGGTACGGCTCGACGAAGCCGGCCATGGTCGGCGAGGCGCCCCGCGAGTCCGCCGGGGTGCCGTCCCGGTACTTGCCCGTCAGGACCCCGCGGCCCAGCGGGGAGGACGGGAGCAGGCCCACGCCCAGGTCCCGCGCCGCCGGGAGGACCTCGCGCTCCACGCCCCGCTGGAGGAGGGAGTACTCCATCTGTGTCGACGCCAGCCGGGTCCGCACCCCCGGGGCGGCGAGCTGCCAGGTCGCCGCCTTCGCCAGCTGCCAGCCGCTGAAGTTCGACACCCCCGCGTACCGCGCCCGGCCGCTGCTCACCGCGAGGTCCAGCGCCTGGAGGGTCTCCTCCAGCGGGGTCCCGGGGTCGAACGCGTGGACCTGCCAGAGGTCCACGTGATCGGTGCCCAGCCGGGCCAGCGAATCGTCGAGCGCGGACAGCAGGTGGCCGCGCGAGGCGTCGAACTGCCGGTCCGGGTCGGGTACGGAGCCCGACTTGGTGGCGATCACCAGCTCCCGGCGCGGGACCAGCCCGTCCATCAGCTGCCCGAGCAGGTACTCCGCCTCACCGCCCCCGTACACGTCGGCGGTGTCGACGAGCGTGCCGCCCGCCTCCCAGAACGTCTTCAACTGCTCGGCGGCGCCCGACTCGTCCGGTCCCTCCGCGAACGGCCCCAGGTCAAGGTGCCGAGGCCGATCCGGGACACGCGCAGTCCCGTGCGGCCGAGATGCCTCTGCTCCATGAGCGCTGAGACTACTGGGGCACTGCCGCGGCGGGCCCGGGCGCGCTACAGTCCCCCGCAGACCTACGTTACTGATCGGTAAACCGGTAAGGGGACGACACATGCGGCTCGGCATCAATCTCGGCTACTGGGGCGCTGGCATGGACGCCGACAACCTCGCCGTGGCCCAGGAGGCGGACCGCCTCGGCTACGACGTCTGCTGGGCCGCGGAGGCCTACGGCTCCGACGCCCCGACCGTGCTCGCCTGGGTCGCCGCCCAGACCGAGCGCATCGACGTCGGCTCCGCGATCCTGCAGATCCCGGCCCGCCAGCCCGCGATGACCGCCATGACGGCCGCCACCCTGGACTCCCTGACCAAGGGCCGCTTCCGGCTCGGCCTCGGCGTCTCCGGACCCCAGGTCTCCGAGGGCTGGTACGGCGTCAAGTTCGACAAGCCGCTCGCCCGCACCCGCGAGTACGTGGAGATCGTCCGCAAGGCGATGAGCCGTGAGCGCCTCAGCTACGAGGGCGAGCACTGGACCCTGCCGCTGCCCGGCGGCCCCGGCAAGCCGATCAAGCTCACCGTGCACCCGGAGCGCGAGCACATCCCGCTCTACATCGCCGCCATCGGACCGAAGAACCTGGAGCAGACCGGCGAGATCGCCGACGGTGCCCTGCTGATCTTCCCGGCCGCCGAGCACCTGGAGGCCACCGCGCTCACCCACATCCGGGCGGGCCGCGAGAAGGCCGGGCTGACCATGGACGGTTTCGACGTCTGCCCGACCGTGCCGCTGGCCGTCGGCGACGACGTGAACGCCCTCGCCGACATGTTCCGTCCGTACACGGCCCTGTACGTCGGCGGCATGGGCAGCCGGAAGCAGAACTTCTACAACCAGCTCGCCCAGCGCATGGGGTACGAGAAGGAAGCCGCCGAGATCCAGGACAAGTACCTGGCGGGCGACAAGGCGGGTGCCGCCGAGGCCGTCCCGCACTCGCTCATCGACTCGACCACCCTGCTCGGGTCCGTCGAGCGGATCGCGGACGGCATGCGGGCCTACGCCGAGGCGGGGGTCACCACCCTCACGCTCGCCCCGGCCGGGTTCACCCTCGACGAGCGGATCACCGCGCTGCGGGCCGGCACCGAGGCGATGGAGCGCGCCGGCCTGGCGTAGCACCCGCCCCACGACGCCCCCCCCGCACCGGGCGGGTGCGGGGGCGGAGTCCGGAAGGGCCCTGCGGCCGTGGTGGGGGCTCGGGGGTCTTCCCCGCCACGGCCGACACAGTCAACAACGCGCGCGGCACCCTCCGGGTTACGCCCCGGCCTCACCCCCGCACCGCGTCACGTCCTTCGTTCGGCCGAGTCGCACGACGTCTCGGTTGCCGGGCCCCCGCATCCGCCGTTGACTCGGTGCATGCTCTCTGCCCGCAGCCTGTTCCAGGAGATCGTCGACCACGACGATGCGTTCCAGCTGTTCTGCTCCATCGCCGCCAGCGGGGAGTCCCAGGGCGGCTGGGAGAACGCCAGGATCGCGACCCTGGTGCCCGACGGCATGCGCGAGCTCGCGCCCAAGATCACCCGGCACGGCGCCGACGAGGACAAGCACGGCCGGATCTTCCGGGCCCTGCTGCGCAAGCGAGGCCTGCCGCCGGTCCCCGTGCCGCCCGAGACCGACTACACGATGCTGCTGGAGCGGCGCGGCATCGGTCTCGCGCACGAGAAGCTGCGCCGCGACGAGCCGCTGGCCGAGCGGGACATCGTCGTCTACCTCGCGCACAGCCGGGTCACCGAACAGCGCGCCGCCGACCAGATGGACATGCTCCTGCGCCGGTTCGCGGACCACCCCGAGGTCGGCAAGGCGATCAGCATGATCAGCCACGACGAGGACAACCACCTCGCCTACTGCCACGAAGAGCTGCTCCGTCTCGTCCGCGAGGGCCACGGGCGGACCATCCAGCAGGTGCTGCGCGACAGCGCCCTCGCCGAGATCCGCGTCTACCGGGACGTGAGCCTCGCCGTCATGGACCACATGGGCCGGCTGCTGCACTGGCCCGCGCCCAAGAGGGCCGCGCTGGCCGCCGGGATCCACGCCGTGTACGCGTACGAACGCTTCGCCGGCTGGCACCGGATGATCAGCCTGCGCCCGCCGGAGCGGCGCAACGCGCTGGGCGGGGCACCGGTGACCACGCCCGAGTACGCGTAGCGGCCGGGTCTGCCGGGCCGGCGGACCCGCCGCCCGCTACAGCCAGCCGCGGGACTTGAACATCCGGTGCAGGCCCAGACAGGCGCCCGCCATCACCAGCAGCACCGCCGGATAGCCCCAGGTGTGCCGGAGCTCCGGCATGTGGTCGAAGTTCATCCCGTAGATCCCGGCCACCATCGTCGGGACGGCCGCCATCGCCGCCCAGGCCGAGATCTTGCGCATGTCGTCGTTCTGCCGGACGCCCATCTGCGCCAGGTGCGCGGCCAGCGCGTCCGACAGCAGCCGGTCCAGGCCCTCGATGTACTCGCTCGCCTTGGTCAGGTGGTCGGCGACGTCGCGGAAGAACGGCTGCGCGTGCTCGTGCACGAAGGGCACGTTCCCGAACGCCAGCCGGTCCATCGGCTGGAGCAGCGGGCTCGTCGCCCGGCGGAACTCCAGCACCTGCCGCTTGAACCCGTAGATCCGGGCGGCGGTGTTCTTGGTGTCCGCGACGTTCGGCGCGAAGACCTCGGCCTCCACCTCCTCCAGGTCGGCCTGGAGCTCGGCCGCGACCTCGATGTAGTGGTCGACCACCGCGTCCGATACCGCGTACAGCACCGCCGTCGGGCCGTGCCGCAGCACCTCGGGCTCCTGCTCCAGCCTGTGGCGCACGGCGGCCAGCGCCGCCCCCTCGCCGTGCCGGACCGTGACCACGAAGGAGTCGCCGATGAAGAGCATCAGCTCGCCCGCGGTCACCGTGTCCGCGTCGTCGTCGTACTCCACGGGCTTGAGCACGACGAACAGCGAGTCGTCGTACACCTCCAGCTTGGGGCGCTGGTGCGCGGTCAGCGCGTCCTCCACCGCCAGCCTGTGCAGCCGGAACTCCCGGCTGACGTGCTCGAACTCCTCCTCCGTGGGCTCGTACATGCCGACCCACAGGAAGGCGTCACCACTGGCCCGCGCCTCGTCGAGCGCGTCGGAGAGGTCCTCGGGCGCAGGAGAGCGGCGGCCGTCCCGGTACATGGCGCAGTCGACTATCACGCAGGGCATTGTCCCCTGCCCGCCCCCCGCCCCGCACGCACCGGCCACCGCCTAGGCTTGCGTCATGGCCACGCTGATCCTCGTACGACACGGGCGGTCCACCGCCAACACCGCAGGGCTGCTCGCCGGATGGACCCCGGGAGTGGCCCTCGACGAGCGCGGCGCCGAGCAGGCGGCCGCGCTCCCCGCACGGCTCGCCGCGGTGCCGCTCGCCGCCGTCGTCAGCAGCCCGCTCCAGCGCTGCCGGGAGACCCTCGCGCCACTGCTCGCCGCCCGCCCGGAGCTGGCGCTGCACACCGACGACCGGATCGGCGAATGCCACTACGGCGACTGGTCGAACCGCAAACTCTCCGAGCTCTCCGATGAACCCCTGATGAAGATCGTGCAGCAGCACCCCTCGGCCGCCGCGTTCCCCGGCGGCGAGTCCATGCGCGCCATGCAGGCGCGCGCCGTGGACGCCGTACGGGAGTGGAACGCGCGGATCGAGGAGGAGCACGGGAGCGACGCCGTGTTCCTCATGTGCTCGCACGGGGACATCATCAAGTCCCTTGTCGCGGACGCCCTGGGCATGCACCTGGACCTCTTCCAGCGCATCCACGTGGACCCCTGCTCGATCACGGCCGTCCGCTACACGCCGACGCGGCCGTTCCTGCTCCGGCTCGGCGACACCGGGGACTTCGGCTCGCTCGCCCCCCGCCCGGCCCGCGCACCGGAGGCCGACGCGGCCGCGGCGGACACGGAATCCTTCGAGAGCGCGACCGAGGACGGGGGGAACGCGGTCGTGGGGGGCGGTGCGGGCGCGGCGTGATCGAACGGAGCAGTAGGGTGGACTGGCCCAAATAAACGCACCGCCACCCAGCAGAAGAGCACAGCCGCACGCGTGCAGCCCTGCCCCAGCCTCCCCCAGACACCGTCCCGGGGGCCCCCGCGACTAGGAGAGTGGCGGTGCCCCCTCAGGGGTACCG
>NZ_JBHYVA010000603.1:0-5332 GCF_042750055.1 Streptomyces sp. NPDC059456 | reverse complement strand
GTTGCCGGACCCGGGCCCGGATCCGGCGACGGCGAGCGGCGCAGGGCCGGACGCCGGGTCCGCCGCCGGCCACGGCGCCGCTCCCGTGACCGGGGCCGGGCCCGCGGCGGACACCGCGCTCGCCGCCGCTTCCGGTGCCGTGTCCGGCGCCGTGTCCGCGGCCGCTCCCGCGGCCGAGGCCGGTGCCCCGTCCGGCGCCGTGTCCGCGGCTGCGTCCGGCGCCGTCCCGGCAGCCCTCACCGCCGCACAGCTCGGAGCGGCGGCCACGCTCTGGCAGGCCGCCGCCGAGGCACTCGCCGCCGGCGTCACGGCCGGCGGCGCGGTGGTCCAGGCCGAACTGCTGCGGGCCGCCCACACCGCCCGCCTCGCCGGGCTGCCCCGGGCCGAGGCCGCAGCCCTGCGCGTCGTACGGGGTCTGCGCGCCGCCCGGCAGCGCAGCGGCACCCACCGGCTCGCCGACCTCACGGGGGCCTTCCGCGAACTCCTGCACACCGCCGGACTGCTGGCCTCCGGCGCGGCCGGCACGGGCGGCCCGGCGCTCACCGGCACCGTACGCCGCGCCTACCAGCCCGGCGGCAGCCTGCGCGTGTACGGCCTGTGCCGGGAACCGGTCCTCTCGGCCACCGGATACGGGGGAGTGGTCACCCACCTGATCACCGCGGACGGAGCCCGCCACACGGTCTCCGACGTCCGCCCCGGCGGCCTGTCCCGCGCCCGCGGCGCCGGCTCCGCCTCCGTCGCGCTCGGCGGAGCCGCCCTCGACCACGCGGGCCTCGCGCGCGGCGGGCTCCGCATCGCCGGGGCGACCGTCTCCGCAGACGGCCGTCTCGGCGCCGGGCGCGGGGTCCAGGCGACCCCGCTGCGCGGCGTACCGTGGACCGCGGAACCCGCCGCCGCGCTCTTCGCCCGCCCGGCGGCCGAGGCCGTGGCCGGCCAACTCGCCCACCGGGACGGCGACCCCGACGGCGCCGAGCCCGACCTGCTCGGCTGCGAGGTCACGGTCGTCGGCCCGGCCGGCGAGGACCTCCTGGTCCGCGAGGCACGAGCGGACGCGCCCCTGCTGCGGCTGCGCGCCGCCCACCCCCACCCCGAACTGCCCCACACGGCCAACCTGCGCCGCATCGCCGCCCATCCGGGTCTCGTGCTCCGCGTCCTGGGCCGCCCCGATCTCGACCGCGCCGCCACCCTGCGCCCCCTCGCCGTCGGACCGGCCCCCGGCGCGGAGTACACCCTGCGCCTGCCCGAGGAATGGCTGGGCCGCGCGGACCTCGGCTACGACGTGCTCCAGGGCAGCCACTTCCCGCCCCGGACCGAGGCAGCCCCGGCCGCCGAGCCGGCCGCCGCCTCAGCGCCGGACCCGCTGGCCGACTCGCCCCTGTGGCGGGTGCGCCGACTGCTCGAAACCGGGGTCGCGGGCGGCCGCCGCGCCGTGGCCGAAGCGGCGCGCACCACCGAGCCGCTCACCTCGTACGCACCGCTGCGCCGGGCCGGCTTCACCGCCGCGGCGCAGCTGGCCACGGCCCTCGCCGCCGAGGCGGACCGCCGCCCGCGCGACTCCTTCGGCCGGCTGACGGACCCTTCGCCCGACGCCTACGCCTGGGCCTGGCTCGCCGCGTCCACCCACCTGGCCGCGGCGGAACGCTCCCTGGTGGCCGCGTCCTGGACCTGACACGGCATATTCGTTTGCGGCCGGTCAGCCGGGTCGGATAGGAAACCTGCATGCTTAAAGGCGGCAAGGTCGGGCTCAGGGCCCGGCACGAGGAAGACCTTCCGATCCTGCGGACCGAGCTCTTCAACGACGTGGTCAACGCCTCGCGGGCCGAAGGCGGGCCGTGGCGGCCCGTCTCGCCCGACTCGAAGGACCCGCGGCTCGTGGTGGACGAGAGCGAGCAGAAGCACGTCACGTTCTCCGTGGTGGAACTGGAGGGCGGCACGCTGGTCGGCACCGCGAACCTGTGGGGCATCGACAACCACAACCGGTCCGCGCACATCGGGCTGGGGCTGCTGCCGTCCGCCCGCGGCAAGGGCTACGGCACCGACGTGGTCGCGGTGCTCACCCACTACGGCTTCGTCGTGCGCGGACTGCAACGGCTGCAGATCGAGACGCTGTCGGACAACGACGCCATGCTGCGCTCCGCCGAGCGCAACGGCTTCGTCCGCGAGGGCGTGCTGCGCTCCTCGGCCTGGGTGATGGGCGAGTTCCTCGACGAGGTGCTGCTCGGCCTCCTCGCCCGGGACTGGAAGCCGGCCGGGTCCTAGCCGCCGGGTCGGGCCGCCCGGCCGGACGCGCGGCGGTCAGGGCCCGCTCAGCCAGGCGGCCAGTGCCGCGAAGTCCGCGGAGACGAGGCCGAAGCGGGGGTCCACGCGGTGGAGCAGCGCCCGGCCCGGGTGGTGCGCGGCCACCCAGCTCCGGTCGGCGGCGGTGATCTCGTCGTCGACCCAGAGGAACGGCCGGCCCGCGGCGTGGTCGACGAGGGCGCGGGTCTTCCAGTGGATCCGCTCCGGCCCCTCGTCCTCGGACGGCTCCGGCCAGGCCATCACCGGCAGCTCGGGCAGGCCGATCCGCGGCGCCACCCACGCGTTCGCGTCGTCCATCCAGGTCGTGGCCCACACCAGTGCGCACGGCAGGGCCAGGAGGCGGGGGCCCAGGGCCGGATCGAGCCTGGCGAGCAGCGGGTTCGCGTCGGGCCGCGCCCCGTACGTCGGGTAGCCGTCCGGCAGTTCGTCGGACGAGGCCCCGAACGGGATGAGCGGACCGTCGACGTCGAGGTACAGGAGGGGGAGCGGGGAGAGGTCGTGTCGTGCCGAGCGGGTCATGGCGGCACCGTAGCCGCCGTCCTCCCCGGTGTGGAACCGCGGGGGCCGTGATCCCCTCTCCATGGGCGAGGGGGGACGACCATGACGAGGACAGCGGTGGCCGTGGCGGGAAGAGCGGCGGTGGCGGGGCTCCTGTGCGCCGTGCTCGCGGCGTGTGGCACGCGCCATGCCGGGGAGGCCGCCGCGCCGCCCGCGCCGGTGCAGGAGACCTGCGGGCTCGACCGGACGACGGGCGGCGGCACGGGCCTGCCGGACCCGCCGACGGAAGAGCAGGGCGGCGGTCATGCCGGCCCGCCGACCGATCAGGAGACGGGCGGTTATGCCGGGCCGCCGACGGATCAGGAGACCGGCGGCTATGCCGGGCCTCCCACCGATCAGGAGACGGGCGGTTATGCCGGGCCGCCGACGGATCAGGAGACGGGCAGCTATGCCGGGCCTCCCACCGATCAGGAGACCGGCGGTCATGCCGGGCCTCCCACCGATCAGGAGACCGGGGCTCCGAATCCGCCGACCGACGGGGACATCACCAATGGGGCGGGTCCCTGCGGGGGCGCCGGATGGTTCGACATGACCCGGGACTTCAACGCCTACTACGCCCTGCACCGGGACGGCTCGGACCGCCTGCTGCCCGAGCAGCCCGTCCAGGAGGCCCGGGTCCGCAAGGGGCGGGACGCCGGCGAGGCGCTGCTGACCTTCACGACCCGCTCCGTCGGCAAGGGCCTCGGGGAGGACGCCCGCCGGGTGGCTCAGATGTTCGTGTCATGGCGGCAGCAGGTGTACGGCGACCGGGGCACGGTGTCGGTCCGGACCCCGGAGGGCGGCGTGGTGGCGACGGCGCCCTGGTGACGAGCCATCAGGCTCCTGGCAGGGAGTCTTGCGCGTCCCAGAACGCGCAGTGGTGCTCCGCGGGCCCGTCCACCACGTGCGTCCCGTCCGCCCCGGGCGCGAAGGAGAGCACGGAACCGGCGGAGCCGAACGCCGGCCACGCGGCGGGGAGGCTGCCGGTACGGGCGAACTCCGTCCAGTAGCCGGTCATCCGGTCCGACAGGGCGCGCTGCGGCGCGGTGAGGGCCGCGTCCATGGTGAACAGGTAGGGCAGTTCGAAGCCGTGCGAGGCCCCGTACGGGAAGCCCGCCACCTCCGGCAGGCCGGTGAAGTTCGGCGCGTCCCGGTCGCTGAACCGGTAGGCGTGCACCGGCACGTACCGGGCCAGAGCCCGGCCGTCCCGCAGCGCCGGGCAGATGAACGAGGTGTCGGACAGCGCGGCGGCCCAGGCCAGTGCCGGCGTCGGGTACGCCGCCACCGGGTACCGGGAGAGGACGCCCGGGACGGCCGCCGCGCCGAACGACCGCTCCACCCGGGCCCGGTACGCGGCCTCGTCCGGCACGGGGGACGCGGCCAGGCCCTGCGCCAGGAAGATCCGCATCTCGTCCCGGTTGACGCCCTCGATCACCGGCACCCGGTGGAACCGGCCGCCCTCCAGGGCCCGCCGGGGTTCCTCGGGCAGCAGCCGGTTCCCGTAGGAGACGAGCGAGAACCGCTGCATCAGCTCCGGGGTCGCGAGCGTCGCCGCGTCCTTCCCGCGCAGACAGTCCAGTACGGCGCCCGGCTCCGGCCGGTCGCAGCCGAGCCCGGCCGCCGCCGCGACCCCGTCCGCGACGGTGCGCTGCTCGGACACGAAGGGCTCGTACCGGCCCATCGCGGGCAGCAGCGAGCGGGGCGGCATGGTGGTCGAGCAGGATCCGCTCTGCAGGACCGCCCGCCGGAACAGTCCGCCCGAGGCCGGTGAGACCAGGTGCGCGCAGACGCTCAGACCGCCCGCCGACTCGCCGAACAGGGTCACGTCGGACGGGTCGCCGCCGAAACGCGCGGCGTTGGACCGCACCCAGCGCAGGGCCGCCTGCTGGTCGGCGACGGCGAAACCGGGGGCTCCGCCGAGGGCCGGATGCCCGAACAGGCCGAAGATCCCGAGCCGGTAGTTGACGGTGACGACGACGGCGCCGCCCCGGACGGCCAGCCGCTGCGGCCGGTACAGGTCACCGGCCCCGTTGGCGAAGCCGCCGCCGTGGAACCAGACCATGACGGGCCGCCCCGTGCCGCTGCCGGCCGGTGCGGTGACGTTGAGGTACAGGCAGTCCTCGGAGCCGCCGGGGCCGCCGGGCCCGATCGGCGGCAGCTGGACGCAGCGCGCCCCCGGAGCCCCGGCGTCGCGGACGGCCGTCCAGCGCGCGGCGGGCCGCGGAAGCCGCCAGCGCAGCGGTCCGGTCGGCGGCGCGGCGTACGGGATGCCCTCGAACGTGCGGTACGTGCCGTGCGCCGTGCCGCGTACCGGACCCCGGTCGGTCTCCACCACGGGCCGGTCCGCGGCGGGCGCGTCCGCCGCCGCGGCGGACGCCGGCCCGGCGGCTCCGGCGAGCCGGACCAGGGCGCACCACAGGGCGGCCGGCCGTCGTGCGCAGCGGAGACGGGACACGGTCGGGCCGCCTTTCCTCGCTCGTCTCGTACCCCCCGGGGT
>NZ_JBHYVA010000602.1:0-5336 GCF_042750055.1 Streptomyces sp. NPDC059456 | reverse complement strand
TTCGCCTATTGGGTATTCGACATCTTGATCACCGTTTTTCCCGACTTCGCCGTGGCCTTCCGGGTGTAAGGCGTGACGTGGGGTTCCTCCACGTGGGCCCGGCACCTCACGGCCCTGCCCGTGAACTTCGCCGCCCGCGCCCCCCAGGCCAGGGACCTCCCTGGCCCGCTTCCGGTCCCGCCCGCCCGGAGCAACGGGATGCCTGCGGCGCCGCTGCGCCCGGCGGCCGCCCCCGCACCGCAACGCCGGCCCGAACCGCGTGCCTCGTGGTGGACGCGGCTCGGATCCCTCCTGCGGAGGCGCTAGACCGGCACGGCCGAGGCCGGTGCCGGCCAAGGCCGGTGCGCCGAGCCTCGGTTCCGGGGGGGCCGACACGTATCCGTCGGAACCCCCCGGAGCCCGCTGCCGTCACTCCTGGTGCGAGACGTCCGAGTCGGCGTAGCGGGGGGCTCCGGTGTACCAGGCATGGAGGCCGGACAGAAAACTGCACGCTCCCCGGAGCCACGTCGCCAACTCGGCCCGCTCGTCGTGGCGCAGCCCGGATCGCCGGACGAGCCGGGGCAGGTCCTTGTGTCTGAGGTCCTCGAAGTCACGCAGGCGGGTGTTCACCAGATTCAAGGCGGCGGGTACGGCTTCGTGGCGGCCGATGCCGAGTGAGGTCTCCACGCTCAGGACGAGGTTGTTGACGTCGAGTTCCTCATGGACTTCCCTTTCATAGGACGCGATGTCGTTCGCCAGTCCCATGAAGTCCATGAACGCGTCGAGCAGGGCGTTGACGGTCCGGGTGTGCCGGATCCTCCGGGGTATTCGCGCACCGGTGGCCAACTCGACGGAATAGCAGGCGGTGTAGGCGGCGAAGCTCTCACGGCGGAACGGGACGTAGTCGATCAGGTGGGGTACACGGCCGCTGCGGCTGTTGGCCAGTTCTTTGACTCCCGCGTCGATGTAGCCCTCCAGGGCCCGGTTGAACTCCTGCCGCCAGTGCGCCAGCCTCGGGGGGAAGAGGTGTTGTTGCAGATCGGCCAATCCCCTCTCGACGGCATTCGCCGGCTCCGGCAGCCGGACGCCCCGCTCCGGGCGCAGGAAGGCCCGTAAACGGGTGGTGAAGGCCAGCGCGCCGGACAGGTCGCCGTTCTGCTTGAAGGTGGCGGCGAAGTGGTCGTCCCAGGCCAGGGCCCATACGTTGAACCGGTGGTTGAGCCGGAGATCGGCGAGTGAGGCGTCGGGGAGGGTCCAGGCCGTGAGCTGGTCGACGGTCATGGCGTGGAACGTGGACCGGGTCCATATCGCCGGGCTTCCCGACGGCTCCTGGTATCCGTCCAGCATGCCCATCTCGCGCGCCCAGGATTCGCTCTCCTCGCGCAGGAGCGGCAGGAACGGATTCACTCGCAGCGGATAGGGCATCCAGAGCTGCGGGAGCTCAACGGCACGCACGGTCATGGGGACCAATCTCCTTCTCTTCTCGGCCCGCGTGGCGTACGGACCAGCACGCGGGCGGCCTTCCTGCGCGAAGTCGGTTGGTTTCTCCTGCCGTTGTCATTCCCCTGCCGTCATGGTCCGGCGATCAGAACAGGTCCCTTCCGGAATGGAACGATCCATCGTGGGTGCTTCCCCTGCATCCGCGCAAGTGTCCTGACGTGAGGGTCGTGTAGACGGCCGGCGCCCGGGCGGCTTCGCCCTCCGGACGTTCCGATGCACCTGTGGCGGCCGCCGCCATCGGGCGGCACGTGCCCGCGAACGGGCCCCGCATGGGACCATCTCGGCATGCACCTCATGGCTGATGGAACGACTCCGGTTGCGAAGTCGGCGCTGGTGGACCAGCTGACGACGTGAGAGGACCCAAGACCTGATGTCCATATGGACTTCGATCGTTGCCGTGCTCGGCACCCTCGCCGGCGCCCTGACCGCCGGGCTCCTCCAGCACCGTTCGGCGCGCACGGCACGCGCCGAGGAGCGCGCCGACAACCACCGGCAGGATCAGCTCGGCGCCGTCACCGCATTCGCGGCCGCCCTGGATGCGCACCGCTCGGCGATGTTCCACCGGGAGCGGCTGGCCCGGACCGAGGCGGGCACCGAGCACCAGCTGGAGGCCCAGACGAGGTCCCACGACACCCGCGCGGCGATCACCGCCCCGCACATCCGCCTCCAGGTCCTGGTCCCCGAGCTCGCCGACGCCGCCCAGCAGGCCGCGGACGCCACGTACGCACTGCGCAAGGCCACCGACCGGACCGAGCTGGACGCCCGGCGGCATGCCGCCAAGGAAGCGTCCCTCGCCTTCATCGCCGCGGCCGCCGCCCTGCTGAGCCCCGGCCGCTCCTGACCGGGGGCCACCATGGCCGGCGTCGGCAGGAGTGGTTTAGGGTCTACTCATGAGTAACTTAACTGGCACCGACGCCCCCCTGGTCACTTTCGTCCTGGTCCACGGAGCGGGCAGCAACGCGTACGGCTGGTCCCCCGTGGTGGCCGAACTGGGGCTGCGCGGGCAGCGGGCGGTCGCGGTGGACCTGCCCGGCCACGGCCCCGGAGCGTACTTCCCGCTCTCATACCAGGCGCCCCAGGACCTCGAGCGGCTGCGTACGGAACCGTCCCCCATCGCCGGGACGACCCTGGCCGACTGCGCCGCGCACGTGGCCGCGGTGGTGCGGCGGGCGCACCGCAACGGCCCGGTGGTCCTGGTCGGCCAGAGCCTGGGCGGCGTCACCGTCAACGCGGTGGCCGACCTGGTGCCCGAGCTGATCTCGCACCTCGTGTACGTCTCGGCGCTGTGCCCGGCGAAGCGGGCCTCGGCGAGCGAGCTGCTGGCGACCCCGGAGGCGGCCGACAGCTTCATCTTCAAGATGACTCCCGTCCCCACCCCGCCGGAACTCGGGATCACCCGGGTCAACTGGCGCAGCAGCGACCCGGAGTTCTTCCGGATCGCCAAGGAGGCGATGGGCGCCGACTACTCCGACGCCGAGATCCGGACCATGCTCAACATCCTGGAACCGGACGAGTCGCCCGCGATCGGGGCCGCCGACGGCCGCGGCCTGCCCGACAAGTGGGGTCGGATCCCCCGCACGTTCGTGCGGTTCACCGAGGACCGCACCCTGCCGCCGGCGCTCCAGGACCTGATGATCCGGGAGGCCGACGAGCTGACCCCCGACAACCGGTTCCGCGTACGCTCGCTCGCGGCCCCGCACATCGGCCCCCGCGACCCGGCGCTGCTGGCGGAGGAACTGGAGCAGGTGGCCCGGCTCTGCCACTGAGAGCCGCAGCGTCAGGGGCCGGCGACGAGGGCGCAGGCGAACACGGCCGTCACCCAGGTCCACAGCACGGCCAGTGCGATGTGCCCGACGGTGCGGAAGCGGTCTCCGCGCCACAGGGCGGGTGAGAAGTAGACGAACTGGAAGGCCCAGCGGGCACCCCAGAACACGGTCTGGCCCACCAGCAGGGCCGTACCGAGCGAGGTCCCGGCCAGCAGCTCCGAGGTGTAGCACAGCGGCAGCAGACCGAGCAGGACGCAGGTCAGGCCGATGAAGAAGAGGTGCGCGTAGGACACCTGACGAGTCAGCAGGCTGGTGCCGGCGAGGTCGGTGGGCCAGTCCACCAGGCGGGGCAGGACGATGTGGAAGGCGCCCATGCCGGTCAGGGCGAGGCCCACGAGCCGGAGTTGGGACTCCAGGGCGAAGAGGTCGTTCACTCGGCGCCCCTGCGGAAGGAGAAGGCGGTGACGAGGTTTGCGATCCGGGTTTCGCAGACGGAGTGCAGGCCCGCGCCGCGAGCGAGTCGGAGCCATTCACGGCGGGGCATGAAGTGCCATGCCCCGGGTCCGAACACGGCGGTGTTGGCCCGGTCTCGCAGGTGCTCCACCAGCACCAGCGTGCCGCCGGGACGCAGGGTGCGGGCGATCTCCGCGAACAGTGCCTCCCGGTCGGGCGCGAGGCGCAGTTCGTGGGCCGCGAACACCGCGAACGCGGTGTCCTGGGAGGCCGTGGCGACGGGTATGCGGGACGGGGCGCCGGCCAGGGTCCCGGACCGCGGGGGCACGCGTCGGCGGGCTCGCCGGATGGAGCCTTCGGTGGTGAGCGCCGGGTCGTAGAGGTCGACGAGGGTCTGACGGGTCCCGGGGTACCGGAGGGCCAGGGGGTGGCTGGTCTCGTCGAGCCCCGTCGACAGGACGAGGTGGTCGCCGGGGCCCTCGGGCAGCAGGCCGGTCAGCCAGTCGAGGGAGTACAGCTCGGAGTGGTCGTACACCCACCAGGAGGCGGCGGTGCTGCCGACGAGCAGGGCGGCCGCGGCCAGTGCGCCCGTGCGGGCGAGGGTGGCGGGGACGCGGGGCAGGCGCGGGGCGAGGGCGAGACCGCCGGCCATGGCGGCCAGCCCGCCCGTGTACAGGGGCCAGTTGTACCCGATCACCACGCGCACCCCGGAGGGGCGCGGAGGCGGCGGGGCGCTGCCGGTGCTCACAGCACTCCCCCGTCCAGTGCCCGTCTGTATCCGCGCTCCCAGCCGTATGCGAGGTCCCCGACGTGGAAGGCGTTGGCGAGAACGGGCTTGGTTCCGGCGAACGGTCCGTGGTCGAAGAAGGTCAGGGTGGGAACGTCGACCGCGACCGGGACCGGCTCCCACTGCGTACGGGTGGCCTTGACGACGATCACCGTGCCGGTCTGCGGCTCGTACTCGAAGGTGTAAGGGAGCGGGCCCGCATACCGGCGGGCGTCCTTGGCGCTCGCGAAGGGGCTTCCCTCGGGGAGCGGGGCCGGCGCGCCCGCCAGGTCGGCGCGGACGTGGAGGTCGGCCCTGCCGTCGGCGCTGACCACCTTGAACTCGAGGGTCCGGCCGACCGTCCGGGTGCCGATGCGGGCGAGGCGGTAGTTGTAGCGGGAGAAGAGGTTTCCGCCGAGGACCATCATCCGGTGGTCGGTGTCGCTGCGCAGGATCCGCAGCCCGCGCATGGTGCGGCCGCCCGGGGTGGGGAACCGGGTGAAGATCCGGTAGCCGGTGAGGATGAAGTCGCGGCCGAGGCGGGCGGGAAGGAACGACGGGCGCAGCGCCCGGGTGTCGACCACCGCGGCGGCGACGAACCCGTGCTCGGCGCCGTTCGCGTCACGGTAGGTGTCGAGGGCGAGCCCCGGAGGCACCAGCGGGGTGAGCAGCTCGGGCGGCAGCGCGTAGGTGAGCACGAGGGAGTGCGCGAACGACGTCTGCATGGGCAGGGGGTGTCGTTGCAGCAGGTGTCTCATGAGCCGGCCGCCCCGTCGGTCTCGGGGGGGGGGGCGGGGGGGGGTGGCGCCCCCCCGCGGGGGCACGGCTCCTCGTCGTCAACCGGCGCCGCGAGGACGGTGAACCGGTGCGTG
>NZ_JBHYVA010000601.1:3408-5338 GCF_042750055.1 Streptomyces sp. NPDC059456 | reverse complement strand
CTCCCGCGCGCGCCCGGCGGGTGCCGTGCTGGCGTGCGTCACCACGAGCGCCCCGCCGGTGACCCAGGTGGGGCGGAAGTACCTCGCCGCTGCCGCCGCGCCGGCGGCGGCAGCCGCTGCCGTTCCCGACCCGGGCACCTGCTCCATCACCACCCCCGGGACGTGGTGGTACGGCCGCTTCGGGTACTGCGTGTACAGCCTGACGGTGCTCTACACGCTCAAGGACGGCAACGGCAACGTGGTCGGCACCGGAACGCTGAACGTGTCGAGCAGTGCCGTCCTGCCCGACAAGGGCACGAAGTGGAAAGAGAAGATCTCGGTCACGATGACCGGCGCGACCGGGGCCGTCACGACCCTGAACGTGAAGTTCAGGGCTGACTGCTCGGCGGGCTGCAAGGTCACCACCACGGCCCCGTGGTACTCGAAGGGCGCCCTGATCCCGGGGCAGCTCATCAGCGGCGACGTGGCCTACGAATCCACCCCGGCGCCCGGCACGGCAGTCGACTTCACGACGTCGTACAAGATGTACGTGACCTCGCCCGGCGCCCAGATCACGGACCCGAGCGCCTCTTGGAGCAACCCGGAGAAGATCCGCTGCGACGACGACGTCCGGGACACGACCACCGCCGGCACGCCCGATCCCGGCTGCGTCGTGCCCAGCGTCATGCCGGTCGTCAGGATGAGCGACCAGCAGGCCCCGTCCGGCGCGGGGGCCGCGGCGGCCGGCTACCTGTGGGCCCAGAGCAACCTCGCCGGCTGGGGGCGCGACAAACCGCTGACCCGGGCGAAGGGTGACACAGCCGGCCGGGCGGCCCGGACCTGTGGCACCTTCCAGGCCCGGACGGACCTCGTCGCGGGCGACAGCTGCGGCGAGTTCCCCTTGGCGGTCACCCGCGAAGGCGGAGTCGACGGCGCCCAGTGCGCCGAGGTCCTTCCCCGTCACAGCACCCGCGGGGGATGGGTCACCGACGTCCTGGACGGCGGCACGGGCAGTCCCTGCGCCCGCGCTCACGTCCCGCTCGCGGACAAGCAGGCCGGCGACGGTCAGCTCTCCGAAGGCTTCACGAGCCAGCGGGTGCTGGAAGACGACCGGTTCAAGCTGGACATCAGCGGTTCGACCGCCGAGCCCCAGGCCGTCTGCCTCCAGAACGCTCCGGCCGGGCACGTGCCTTCCGGCAACGGATGGATCAAGAACACCACCGAACCGGTCCCGCACGTCAACAAGACCGTTCCACTGAGCCCGGCCGGATTCCGGGCGACCCAGGCGCAGGCCTGCCTGGGCACCACGACCGTCGAGGGCAGTCCGGCAGAGGGAGACATCACCGGCTGGCAGGACGCGCAGGACTTCGCCCTCAGCCACCCGCCCGTGGCCGGGCTCGCCCGGTGCCATCTGATCCCCAACATCCTGGGAGGAGAGGGCTTGGAGAGGAAGGGCGGCCCGGCCAATCTCGTCCCGTGCTGGCAGGCCGGAATGAACACCGGAACGCCCAGCATGCGGACCTACGAGGCCATGGCCCAGAAGTCGGTGAAAGCCGTGAAGGACGGCGGCATCCTGGGCCCCAACGACGCGATCTTCTACCAGACGACGCCCGACTACCTGAACACCGACAGCACGATTCCCCAGGGAGTCTGGATGAGCGCTAGGGTCGAGCGGTCGGACGGCACGTCGCAGCCGCTGTTCCCCGACATCTACGTACCCAACACCCAGAAGAACACCGGACTGCTGAACCTAGGAAACTAACCCGCTCGACGCGCGCCATCGGGAGCCGGCATGAGACGAACCACCCCACCGCGGCCTTTCGACGTCACCGCGGTCTTCCCTGACCTGGCCCCGCTGGCGCGCCCGGCGATCCGGTTGCATCCCCGCCCCGGGTCTCCGACCCTGCACGACAGTTCGGTGGGGGGCGGGCGGGGCAGCGCCGCCCCGGCG
>NZ_JBHYVA010000601.1:0-3398 GCF_042750055.1 Streptomyces sp. NPDC059456 | reverse complement strand
CACACACTTTGGGGGGGGGGGCGCCCGCGGGGGCGCCCCCCCCCGGCGAACCGTGGCCGTACTGCCCCGAGTCGCACGAATGGCACGACCCGCGGACCGACGAGTGGCACGAGGGCCCGAACGCCATGCTGCCCGTGGCCCAGCTGTACGTGCGCGACGTACCCCTGCTGCGACCGCCCGGGCAGGCGGACCTGCTCCAGATGCTGTGGTGTCCGTTCGAGCACGAGCCGGACTGCAAGCCGCCGACCGCGCTGTTCTGGCGATCGGCCGCCGAGGTCACCGACGTCCTCGCCGCGCCGCCCGAGACGTGTGCCGTGGAGTATGACGAGTACGTGCCCGAGCCGTGCGTCCTCGCACCGGAACAGATCACCGAGTACCCCCATCCCCTCCAACTGAGCAGGGAGTTGCAGCAGCAGCTGAAGGACTGGAGCAGGTGGCAGGCAGCCGAACCCGGTGTGGACGGCTCCTACGCCCCCTACCCGGACTCCTTCTACACCGAGGAGCTGTCCATCGCTCCCGGCTGGAAGGCCGGTGGCTGGCCCCCGTGGGGTCTCACCGATCCCATCGCCCGGTTCTGCGCCGTCTGCGGCGCCGAAATGGCCCCGCTGCTGACCGTCCCCTCGAAGGAATGGCATTCCGAGTACCGCAGTTGGGTCCCGTACGAGGACCGGGCCATCGCCGCGGTCGACCACTCCGGCGTGGTGAACTCGCCCAGGATCCAGATCTCCGGCGGCAGCCATCTCCAGCTCTACACGTGCCCGCAGTCCCCGGACCATCCGCACACCGACCTGATCCAGTGAGGCCGCCCCGCGCCGGGGTTCACAGGCTCGCGAGGAGGCCGTCGAGGGGGGCCGGTACCCGTACGGGGCCGAGCGCCTCGGTGAGGAGGCGGCCGTAGCGGATCTTGCGGCCCTTCTTCGTGCCGAGGAAGCGCCGCAACTGCTCCTGCCGGGACCGGCCGTGCTGCGCGGGCTGGCGAAGGAACGTCTGCCAGGCCCGGGCATCTCCCTCCGCCCGGACGATCTCCTCGACCTCCGCGGTGCCCAACGCGCGGATCAGCTCGTCCTCCAGGTCCCGCAGGCAGACGAAGAAGCCCTGGTCCGGCGCCCCCGCCCGGCGCAGCCCGCGCGCGTAGAACGGCTGCTCGCGCGCGTCGCACAGCCCCGCCAGGCGCAGCCCGAGGCCGGGCGGCCCGAGGAGGGCCGCGTAGCGGCCGATGTTCATCGCCCCGCCCATCGGCAGGACGCACACGCCCTCGGAGGGCAGGTCCCGGCCCCGCTGCCCGGCCAGCACGTCCACGGCGGCGAGATCGCTCGGCCCTTCGAGCAACACCGCCGTGTGCACGCCCGTGCGTACGGCCAGATCGCGGGCCGGCCCGTCCGGGCCGCCCCTCGCCCAGGCGTCGATCGCGTTGCGCAATGCCTGCGTGTCACCGTCGTCCCCCATGGAGGCGAGTCTGCACGTCCACGGCCGTTCGGGCACGCCATATTCGGCGCCCCCGGCCCGCGGATCAGTCCTGGTACACGACGATGAACGCGCCGCGGGGATGGGAGCCCGACTGTCCCGCCGTCTCCGTGAGGGCGCGGCGCAGCTCGTGCAGGTGGGTGGGGGCGAGCTGGAGCGGAGGCTCGTCCGGCTGGTGGGTGGTGCCCCGCGGGTAGTCCGTGTCCGGCCGCGTGGTCATCTCGATGTGGCAGCCGAGGACATGGGTGACCGGGCGGGTCGCGCAGAAGCCGATCAGCCGGTCCACCGTCTCGGCGTAGGCCGCCCGGTCCTGCACGTAGAGCCGCCCGGGGTAGAGCGAGTCACCGGTCAGCAGCAGACCCGTGTGCCGGTCGTGGAAGACCAGGGCGGCGGCCTGGTGGCCGGGCCCGGGGACGAGGTCCAGGACGCGTCCGCCCAGGTCGAGCTCGGCGGTGCGGTGCGGCCAGTCGTCGAGTCCGAAGTGGGCCGTGACCTCGTCCAGCCCCGGGCCGACGACCGTGGTGTGCGGCCTGTCGGCGAACTGCCCGTCGCCCGCGACGTGGTCGCCGTGCCCATGGGTGTGGGCGACCGTCAGCCCGTACCGCGCACGGGGATTGCGCAGCAGCCAGTCCTCGATCAGGGCGTCGACGGTCGCGCGCAGCGGGAAGTGGGCGGGATCGGCGGTGGCGCCGGTGTCGATGAGGAGCGCCCGCTCGTTCCCGAACAGCAGGAAGAGGAACGGAGCCTCGTAGTGCACCGACTTGTTCTGGCGCAGGACCACCGTGTTCTCGGTGTACGCGTGGACCTGGATCTCGGGGGCGGGATCGTGCTTGGGGGACGGCCAGCCCGCGTGCCACACGGCATCCAGGCTGCCGGGGACCGGGGCGTCGGCGAGGAAATCGATCACGACCCCAACCTAGCGCCGCCGCCCTCGAAAGGACACGTCACCGTGCGCCTTCGAGGAGTTCCCGTACCAGGCCGCCGACCTGCTCCGTCTCCAGCAGGAACCCGTCGTGCCCGGAAGGCGAGCGGATGACCCGGACCGCGCCCGCCGACGCGATCCCCTCCGCCAGCTCCTCCTGCTGCTCCAGCGGGTAGAGGTGGTCGGAGTCCACCCCGGCCACCACCGTCCGGGCCCGCACCCGGCCGAGAGCCGCGCGGGCACCGCCCCGGCCCCGCCCGATGTCGTGGGTGTTCATCGCCTCGACCAGCGCCACGTAGCTGGCCGCGTCGAACCGCCGGACGAGCTTGTCGGCCTGGTGGTCCAGATAGGACTCGACGCGGTACCGGCCGCCGCGCCAAGGCTGCTCGCCCTCCTGGGCCTCGTGGCCGAAGCGGCTCTGCAGCTCCCCGGCCGACCGGTAGGTGATGTGTGCGATGCGGCGGGCGATGCCCAGACCCGTGTGCGGCCCCCGCCCGGGTCCGGCGTCGTGGTAGTCGCCGCCCCGCCAGTGGGGGTCGGCGCGGATCGCGTGCAGCTGCGCGCCGGCCCAGGCGATCTGCTCCGCGCTCGCCGCCGCCGGGCAGGCGAGCAGCAGCAGCGCGGCCACGCGCCGCGGTTCCCCGACCGCCCACTCCAACGCCCGCATCCCGCCCATGGAGCCGCCGATCACCAGGGCCCAGCGCCCGATGCCGAGCGCGTCGGCGAGTCCGGCCTCGGCCCGCACCTGGTCGCGCTGCGTCAGACGGGGGAAGGCGCTGCCCCAGGCGTCCCCGCCGGGGCCGGTGGAGGCGGGCCCGGTGCTCCCCTGGCAGCCGCCCAGTACGTTCGGCGCCACCACGAACCACCGGTCGGTGTCGAGTGCGCGCCCCGGGCCGGCCAGTGCGTCCCACCAGCCCGCGGTGGGGTGGCCGGGCCCGGCGGCGCCGGCGACGTGACTGTCCCCGGTCAGCGCGTGCAGGACGAGGACCCCGATCGAACCGGCGGGGGGGTG
>NZ_JBHYVA010000600.1:1074-5345 GCF_042750055.1 Streptomyces sp. NPDC059456 | reverse complement strand
CCACCGAGCCCGCCGAGGTGCCGACGACGAGGTCCGCGGCGGTCAGGTCCACGCCCGCCCGGGCGAGCCCGTACAGGATCCCGGTCTCCCAGCCGATGCCGGTGAGTCCTCCGCCGCCGAGCACCAGTGCCGTACCGCCGCTCATCGCGGCCTCCTTCCCCGCGCTCCGCGCGCCCGTGGTGACGGCAGTCTGGCGCAAGCGGACTACCGCCACCACGGTGGGGTGCCGGGACACCGGAGGGCGGTGCGGCCGGCGGTTCAGCCGAGCACGGCCGTGACCGTCCCCGCGCCGACGGTGCGCCCGCCCTCGCGGATCGCGAAGCCGAGCCCCGACTCGAGCGGCACGTCCCGTCCGAGCTCGACGGTCATCGCGACCGTCTCGCCCGGCGGGGCCACCCCGGCCACGCCCAGGTCCACGTCCCCGACCACGTCGGCGGTGCGGATGTAGAACTGCGGCCGGTACCCGGTCGCCACCGGGGTGGTACGGCCGCCCTCCCGCGCGGAGAGCACGTACACCTGCGCGGTGAAGCGGCGCTTCGGCTCGACGCTGCCGGGCGCGGCGACCACCTGCCCGCGGCGTACGCCGTCGCGCGGCACGCCGCGCAGCAGCAGGGCGACATTGTCCCCGGCCTCGGCGGACTCCATCGGCTTGCCGAAGGTCTCCAGGCCGGTCACCACGGTCTCGACGGGCTCGCCGTCGCCGCCGAGGACGCTGACCCGGTCGCCGGTGCGGACGCTGCCGCGCTCGACGGCGCCCGTCACGACCGTTCCGCGCCCGGTGATGGTCAGTACGTTCTCCACCGGCAGCAGGAACGGCGCGTCCGTGTACCTCACCGGCATCGGCACGTACGTGTCGACCGCATCGAGCAGCGCCTCGATCGCGGCGGTCCAGCGCGGGTCGCCCTCCAGCGCCCCGAGCCCGGAGACCCGGACGACCGGGGCGCCGTCGCCGCCGTAGCCGTGGGCGGTGAGCAGTTCGCGGACCTCCAGCTCGACCAGGTCGGTGAGCTCGGGGTCCCCGGCGTCGGCCTTGTTGAGCGCGACGACGATGTGGTTCACGCCGACCTGGCGGGCGAGGAGCACGTGCTCGGCGGTCTGTGGCATGACCCCGTCGAGGGCGGAGACCACGAGGATCGCCCCGTCGAGCTGGGCGGCGCCGGTGACCATGTTCTTGACGTAGTCGGCGTGGCCGGGCATGTCCACGTGGGCGTAGTGCCGGGTGTCGGTCTCGTACTCGACGTGCGTGAGGTTGATGGTGATGCCGCGCCGGGCCTCCTCCGGGGCCCGGTCGATGCGGTCGAACGGCACGAAGGAGGCGCCGCCGCGCTCGGCGAGCACCTTGGTGATCGCGGCGGTCAGGGCGGTCTTGCCGTGGTCGACGTGACCCATGGTGCCGATGTTGAGGTGCGGCTTGGTGCGCACGAAGGCCGTCTTGGCCATGATGTCTTTCCCGTTGGTCCGATGTTCCGAAGCTGCTCCGGGACCCCTGAGGCCGGGCCGACCCTCCCCCTGCGGGGTCCGCCGGACTGTCCGGGAAGGGTCAGCTTCGTGCGCCGTCGAACGCGGCGGGGGCAGGTGCCTCGAACGCCGCGAGTGCCTCGAAGGGGAAAGCGGCAGCCTTCGGCGCGTCCGCGACTGCGGACGGCGCTGCGGGGAAGGCGTACCGGGACATGCCGCAGATCCTGCCGGACCGTGCGCGGCGCGTCGAATGAATTTCCTTGCGGTCAGAGGTTCTTGAGCGCTTCGCGTACGGACAGGGGCGACAGGGCGTCCCGTTCCGCGGCGACGAAGGCGCGGACCGCTTCCGGGTCGGTCTTCGCGTACTCGCGCAGTGCCCAGCCGATGGCCTTGCGGATGAAGAAGTCGGGGTGGCCGCTCCGGCTGCGGCAGTAGGCGAAGAGGCGCCCCGCGTCGGTCGCGGACTTGTAGCGCAGCTGGTGGAGCAGGGCGGTGCGGGCGAGCCAGAGGTCCTCGTCGCCGATCCAGTCGTCCATCACGGCGGTGAGCGCCGGGTCGGCGGCCACGAGCGGGCCGGCCGCGTGGGCCGCGAGCAGGTCGACGGTGTCCCACCACGGGACGGTGACGAGCAGCCGGCGGAGCACCGGCAGGAAGCGGGAGGAGCAGACCCCCACGTGGCGGCGCAGGTAGTCCACCGCGAAGTACTGGTACTCGCGCTCCGGCAGCTCCCAGCACCGCAGCACGAGCGCGGTCACGTCGGCCTCCGCCGGCTTCGGGGTGCCCGCGGTCACGGCCTTCGAGAGTTCGCGGCGCAGCGGGGTCCGGATGCCGAGGAAGGGGGCCACGTCCTTCATGTACGCGGTCATGGACCGGGCCCGCACCGGGTCGGCCGCCGCCGCGTACGTCCTGGTCAGGCGGTCCATGAGGGTGTCGGCGAGGGCGCTGGGCGCGACCTTGGGGGGACGCTGGTCGTTCGGCCGCATGAGGCCCAGATTACGGCGCGGCGCCGCACGGGTCGGCTAGTCTCGCCGGATGTCCCTCCTCCTCGCGCCGTGGACGCGGCTGTCGCTGCTCGGCGTGCTCCTGCTGGCGGCCGGCGTGTGCGTCGTGCTCTACGAGCCCCAGCGCCTGCTGTCCCAGGGCTGGCCGGCGGGGCTCCCGGTGGGCGCGGCGGTGCTGCTGTTCGCGGCCGCGTACGGAGTGGCCACGGCGGCACTGGCGCCGCGACCGCTGCTCAACCTGGCGGCCGGGGCGGTGTTCGGCATCCCCTTCGGCCTGGCCGCGGCGGTCGGCGGCTCGGTGATCGGCGCCGGGATCGCCTTCGGGCTGGGCCGGTTGATGGGCCGGGACGCCGTGCGGCCGCTGCTGCGCGGGCGCTGGCTCCGGGCGGCCGACGACCAGCTGGCCCGGCACGGCTTCCGCTCGGTGCTGGCCGTCCGGATCTTCCCGGGCCTGCCCTTCGCGGTCGCCAACTACTGTGCGGCGGTGTCCCGCTGCGGCTGGCTCCCGTTCCTCCTCGCGACGGCCATCGGCGTCGTCCCGAACACCGCGGCGTACGTGGTCGCGGGCGCGAGCGCCTCCTCGCCCGACTCTCCCGCCTTCCTCGCGTCCTTCGGCTTCATCGCGGTTTCCGCGGCGGCCGCGACGGTCGTCGGGTGGCGCAAGCGGCACCGGCTGGCGCCCGTACCGGCGTGCGAAACACACGATCCGGTTCCCGTGCACCCCCCTGTGGTCAGTGCCGCTCCCCACGGGCCCTAGCATCGGACCCGAACTGCCCGACGATCACAAGGACGAGCGCACCCCGACATGAGCTGGTTCGAATCCCTAATCCTCGGTCTCGTCCAGGGGCTTACGGAGTTCCTCCCGATCTCCTCCAGCGCCCATCTCCGGCTGACCGCGGCATTCGCCGGCTGGCAGGACCCGGGCGCGGCCTTCACCGCGATCACGCAGATCGGCACCGAGGCCGCCGTGCTGATCTACTTCCGCAAGGACATCGCACGGATCGTCTCCACCTGGTTCCGCTCGCTCTTCAACGCCTCGCTGCGCTCGGAGCAGGACGCGAAGATGGGCTGGCTGGTGATCGTCGGGTCGATCCCGATCGGTGTGCTGGGCATCGCGTTCAAGGACCAGATCACCGGCCCGGCCCGTGACCTGCGGCTGACCGCCACCACCCTGATCGTGATGGGCGTCGTCCTCGGCATAGCGGACCGGCTGGCCGCCCGCGACGAGGAGGGGGGACGGCACCGCGCCGTCCGCGAGCGCAAGAGCCTGAAGGAGCTGGGCGTCAAGGACGGCCTGATCTTCGGTCTCTGCCAGGCGATGGCACTGATCCCGGGCGTCTCCCGCTCCGGTGCGACGATCTCCGGCGGTCTGCTGCTGGGCTTCACCCGTGAGGCGGCCGCCCGCTACTCGTTCCTGCTCGCCATTCCGGCCGTGCTGGCCTCGGGCGCGTTCGAGATCAAGGACGTGGTCGAGAGCCCGGGCCACATCACCTGGGGCCCGACGATCTTCGCCACGGTCATCGCGTTCTTCGTGGGCTACGCCGTCATCGCGTGGTTCATGAAGTTCATCTCCAGCAAGAGCTTCATGCCCTTCGTGATCTACCGGATCGCCCTGGGCATCGCACTGTTCGTGCTGATCGGCACGGGCGTGCTCAGCCCCTTCGCCGCCCAGTCGGCCGGCTGACGCCGACGCCGCTCACCGCTTCGCGTGAACAGGAGGGGGGGGGGGGGGCCCGGCGGGCGGGGCGGGGGGGGCCGCCGGGCGCCGCCGCGGGGCCGCAGGGATCAGCGCGGCGCTGCTCGCCGTCCAGG
>NZ_JBHYVA010000600.1:0-1064 GCF_042750055.1 Streptomyces sp. NPDC059456 | reverse complement strand
GGTGGCCCGCCGCTGGGCGCTGCCGACCCTATCCCGTTCAGAGATGGGGTTGTCATCGGGCCGCGGGCTGGAGAGGTCCGCGCGCGCCCTCCGCGTCGTTGTGCCTGGAAAGACCTGAAGAGACCGGAAGGCAAGCAGCAGGGGGTGTCGCATGGGTCGAGTGGTGCTGGAGCGGTTTCCGGCCGGAAGTCCGAGGGGAAGCTGGCCCGCCGAGGAGTACGCCGCGGAGCGGATGCGCGAGGGCGTGCCGGCCGAGGTGGTGATGGACCTGGCCACCGACGCGTTCCTCGTCGTGGTCCGGCAGCGGGAGGCGCATTCCGGTCATTGATCCACCGCGCGGGGATCCGGAGCGCGCACGCCCCTTGGCGTCGCCGCCCGGCGCCCCCACACTGACCCGATGACGCAGCGTGTGGACCTCGCCACGGTGATGGACCGGATGGCGATCGACGAGGTGGTCACGGGGTACGCGGTGGCCGTGGACGACGGCGACTGGACGGCGTACCGCGCGCTGTTCACGCCCGCCGGACGGGCCGACTACAGCTCGGCGGGCGGCATCGAGGGGCCGGCCGCCGAGGTCGCGGACTGGCTCGCGCGGACCATGGAGCTGTTCCCGGTGCGCCAGCACCTCATCGTCAACCGGCTGATCCGCCTGGAGGACCTGGGCGGTTCGCCCGGTGACCGGGCCGAGGTGCGGGCGGACTTCCTCAATCCGATGCGGCTCGCCGGGCCCGGCTCCGACGCGTCGGTGACCGCCCCGAACTTCGTGGCCGCCGGCCGCTACACCTTCGCCCTGGCCCGGACCGCCCGCGACGGCTGGCGGCTGACCCGCGTCACCGTCCACGAGAAATGGCGGCACCTGTCCGTCTGAGCCGTCTCCGAACCCTTGCCGGGCCGTCCGGACGGCCCTGTTCCACACTGGAAGCGGAGGCGTGCCATGGTCGCGAAACGGATCCGGTACCGGCGTGGGGGGGGGGCGGGGCCCCCCCCGGGGCGGGCGCGGGCCCCCCCGCCCCCCCCCCCCCCGCCGGGGGTGGGGGGGGGAGGCCCCCCAGCCCGCGCGCGGG
>NZ_JBHYVA010000599.1:0-5351 GCF_042750055.1 Streptomyces sp. NPDC059456 | reverse complement strand
AGAGACAGCGGGCGGACAGCGCCTCGGCGCAGCCCCAGGCATCGCCGAGTTCACGGAACACGGCCAGGCTCTCGTCGGCGTCGCGCGAGGCGTCCCCCGCCCAGTCCGCCCCCCTCACCCTCTTCCCCTCGTTCAGGAGATCACCATGACCGTCGAACAGAACACCCTGCGCCGCCGCGGCGTCGGCCTGATCGCCCACGACCCCGAGCGCAGCCAGGGCGGCTACACCCTCTACACGCCGATCACCAGCGCCGGGGAGATCCACCTCGTCGACATCGACGGCCGCCCCGCACACACCTGGAACTCCCCCCATCCGCCCGGCCGTCAGGCGCAGATCCTGCCGAACGGCAACCTCTTCTACGCGGCGAAGGACACGAGCGGTCCGACCCTCTTCCCGATCTGGGACGTCTACCACGGCGGTATCTTCCAGGAGCTCGCACCCGACTCCACGGTGCTGCGCGAGGCCCGGCACCCCTTCCACCACCACGACGCCACGGTGCTGCGGAGCGGCAACCTCCTCATCACCGTCGTCGAACCCCTCGACCCGGCCGACGCGGCCCGGATCCGGGGCGGCATCCCCGGCTCGGAGGCCCCCGGCGGTGTGATCTACGGCGATGTCGTCTACGAGCTGACCTGGGACGGCGAGGTGGTGTGGCGCTGGGCCGCGATCGAGCACCTCGACCCGGAGGAGGTCGTGCTGAACCGCCACTTCGCCCGCAACCACTGGCCGATGGCCAACACCGTGAACGAACGGGCCGACGGCTCCGTCGTGGTGGGCTTCCGCAGCGCGTCGACCGCCGTGTCCATCGACCGCACCGACGGCTCGGTGCAGTGGCTGATCGGCCCCGACGTACTGGCGCAGCAGCACCACCCCCACGAGCTGCCCGGCGGCACCCTCCTGGTCTTCGACAACGGCACCTACCGCGACACCACCTCCGTGCCGTACTCGCGGGTGCTGGAGCTCGACCCGCGCACCGGCGCGCAGGTGTGGTCGTACGAGGACAACCCGCCGCAGAACTTCTACAGCCCCTACATGTCGAGCGCGCAGCGCCTGGCGAACGGCAACACCTTCATCGCCGAGGGTTCCTTCGGACGGCTCTTCGAGGTGACGCCGGGCGGGGAGGTGGTGTGGGAGTTCGTGGTCCCGCAGTTCCGCTCCTTCGGTGACGGCGTCGGCCTGGAATCCTCCGCGGGGGCGCAGAACTCCGTCTTCCGCGCCTACCGTTACGCCGCCCACGAGATTCCCTGGCTGTGAACGAGGGCCCCCGTTCATTTCGGCGGGAGGCGTTTTGTGTACGGGGTATGAAAAGCGAACGCGCTTGTGTGGCCATCGATATCCGGACCGTTGACATCGATTCTCGGCCCTGTCGAAGCTGCTCTCGTGTCCTTGAGTGAATCGATCGTCCGCGCCGCACCCGCCGGCCCGCCCGAACCTGCGGGCCGGGCCGAGCGGGTGCTCCCGCTCCGCCGCCCCGGCCGGTGGATCGGCGCCGCCGTCGTGCTGGTCCTGGTCGCCCAGGCCGGCCACGGGCTGCTGACCAACCCCTTCTACCAGTGGGACCGGTTCGCGTACTGGTTCCTGCGGCCGGTCGTGCTGGAGGGGCTGTGGATCACCCTCCGGGTGGCCGCGTACAGCGCGCTCCTGGGGCTGGCCGGCGGGGTGCTGCTCGCCCTCGGGCGGATCTCCGGCAACCCGGTGCTGCGCTCGGTGAGCTGGACGTACGTGTGGCTGCTGCGCTCGGTCCCGCTGATCGTCGTCCTGCTCTTCCTCTACAACCTCAGCGCGCTGTACCCCACGCTGAGCGTCGGGGTGCCGTTCGGTCCCGCCTTCTTCACCTTCGACGAGTCCCGGCTGGCCACCGACATGGTCGTGGCGGTCGTCGGACTGAGCGCGGTCGAGACGGCGTACGCGGCCGAGGTCGTCCGGGCCGGGCTGCTCTCCGTCGACCAGGGCCAGCACGAGGCCGCGGCCGCGCTGGGTCTGCCCAGGCGGTACCAGTTCACCCGGATCGTCTTCCCGCAGGCGCTGCGCGCGATCGTCCCGTCGTACGTCAACCTGCTGATCGGGCTGGTCAAGGCCACCTCGCTGGTATTCTACGTCTCCCTGCTCGACCTGTTCGGCACGGTCCAGGGCCTCGGCAGCACCTATCCGGGGGACGTGGTGCCGCTGCTGCTGGTGGCGACCGTCTGGTACGTGATCCTCACCAGCGTCCTGTCCGCCGTGCAGTACCACGTCGAGCGGTACTACGCCCGCGGCGCCCTGCGCACGCCCCCGCCCACCCCCCTGCAGCGGGCCCGTGCGGGCCTGGGCGAGCTGCGCAGCCGCCACCGGAAGGAGACGGCGCGATGACCGCCACCACCACCGCCACCGCGCCCGCGCCCGCGCCCGCCGCGATCGAGGTCCACGACGTGCACAAGTCGTTCGCCGGCCGGCGCGTCCTGGACGGCGTGAGCCTGACGGTACGGCCGGGCACGGTCACGGTGGTCCTGGGCCGTTCGGGCTCCGGCAAGTCCACGCTGCTGCGGGTCGTCAACCACCTGGAGAAGCCGGAGGCCGGCCACGTCAGCGTCGGCGGCGAGCTGATCGGCGTACGGCGCCACGGCACCCGGCTCAAGGAGCTGAGCGAGCGGGCGATCCTCGCGCAGCGCGGCCGGATCGGCTTCGTCTTCCAGAACTTCAACCTCTTCCCCCACCTGACCGTGCTGGACAACGTCGCCGCGGCGCCGGTGGCCACCGGCCGGCTGCGCCGCGCCGAGGCCCGGGCACAGGCGCGCGAGCTGCTGGAACGGGTCGGGCTCGGCGACCGGACCGGCGCGTACCCGCGCCGGCTGTCCGGCGGCCAGCAGCAGCGGGTGGCCATCGCCCGGGCGCTCGCGCTGCGGCCCGGGGTCATCCTCTTCGACGAGCCCACCTCCGCCCTCGACCCCGAGCTCGTGGGCGAGGTGCTGTCCGTCATCAAGGACCTGGCCACCGGCGGCACGACGCTGGTCATCGTCACGCACGAGATCGGCTTCGCCCGCGAGGTGGCCGACGAGGTCGTGTTCCTGGACGGCGGCCGGATCGTCGAACAGGGCCCGCCCGAGCGGGTCCTGGACCATCCCGCGCACCCCCGCACCCGCGAGTTCCTCAGCAAGGTCCTCTGAACGCACCCCCGTCGCTGCACCCGTCTGCGCTGTTCCCCCTGACCGGAAAGGCACCATCACCATGCTGCGCCCGTCCTCCCTGCGTCCGAGACTCGTCCGCGGCATCGGCGCCGCGACCGCCACCGTGGCCCTCACCTCCGGCCTGACCGCGTGCGGCGGCGACGCCGAGGCGACCGGGGCCGCGTCCTCCGGCAAGGTCGCCGTCGGCACGGTCTCCAACGGCGCCGCCAAGGAGGCCGAACTGAGCGCTCCGGTCGTCGAGTCGCTGCGCGCACAGCTGCCCGCGGAGGTCCGCGACCGCGGCGAGCTCGTCATCGGGGTCGGCGCGCTGCCCGCGGGGTTCCCGCCGCTGGCGTACGTCGGCACCGACCAGAAGACGCTGACCGGTGCGGAGCCGGACCTGGGCCGGCTGGTGGCCGCGACGCTCGGCCTCAAGCCCGTCGTGAAGAACTCCACCTGGGAGAACCTCTTCCTCGGCATCGACAGCGGCAAGGTCGACGTGGCGTTCACCAACGTCACGGTCACGGAGGAGCGCAAGAAGAAGTACGAGTTCGCCTCGTACCGGCAGGACAACCTGGCCTTCGAGGTGCTCAAGGACGACCCCTGGAACTTCGGGGGCGACTACCGCAGCCTCGCGGGCAGGACCGTCTCGGTCAGTGCCGGCACCAACCAGGAGAAGATCCTGCTGGAGTGGCAGAAGAAGCTCCGGGCCGAGGGCAAGGACGTCACGGTCAAGTACTTCCCCGACGCCAACAGCGTCGCGCTCGCGCTGAGCGGCAAGAAGATCGACGCCAACTTCGGGCCCAACCCCTCGATCGCCTACCACATCACGCAGACCGCGGGCACGAGCACTCCCACCCGCAACGCCGGTTCCTTCTCGGGCGCGGGCGAGTCGCTCCAGGGGCTGATCGCGGCCACCGCCAAGAAGGACAGCGGACTGGCGAAGCCGGTGGCCGAGGCGATCAACCACCTGATCGAGGAGGGCCAGTACGGGAAGCTGCTGGAGGCCTGGAACCTCTCCAACGAGGCCGTCACCACCTCCGGGGTGAACCCGCCCGGCCTGCCGCTCAGCAACGCGTGAGCGCCGTGGGCAACGCCGCCGGCGGAACCGGCGCCGGAAGCGGCTCCGCCGTCGGTCCCGTCGCAGCCGCCGGCCCGGACGGTCCGCACGTCCTCGACAACCCCGCCTGGGCCTCGCTCCGGGGCGCGCACGCCGTGTTCGCCGAGCACCCGGGCGGGCGCGGGCCCGGGACCTCGCGCGCCGCCCGCTACCACCCGGAGGTCTCCCCCTGGGCCGCGCTCGCGGACCCGGCCGACCCCCGCTGCTGGGCCGACCTGCGGGCGCTGGTCGGGGAGGGCGGGACGGCTCCGCTCGCGGGGGTGCCGAGCCCGCCCGAGGGGTGGGAGACCACCGGCTCGATCCCCGGGGTCCAGCTCGTCGACACCGCGCTGCGCGCCGAGGCCGCGCCGGAGGCGGTCAGGCTGGGGCCGGCGGACGTTCCGGAGATCCTCGCGCTGATCGCGCTGACGAAGCCCGGGCCGTTCCTGCCCCGCACCGTGGAGCTGGGCACGTACCTGGGCATCCGCCGTCACGGCCGGCTGATCGCGATGGCGGGCGAGCGGCTGCGGCCGCCCGGCTGGACCGAGATCAGCGCGGTCTGCACCCACCCCGGGTACCGGGGGCGGGGCCTGGCGACGCGGCTGGTCCGCGCCGTCGCGGCGGGCATCCGGGAGCGGGGCGAAACCCCCTTCCTGCACACGGCCGCGAGCAACACCCGCGCGATCCGGCTCTACGAGTCGATCGGTTTCTCCCTGCGCCGACGCCCCTCGTTCATGGCCGTCCGGGCGCCCGGCGGGCCGGGCAACACGACCGCCAAGTTCTCTTAATATTCCCGCCATTGAATGGCACCGCGGTCCGGCGTAGCGTTTTTCGGGAGAATGTGATGACGGGTTGAATTCGCCCACCCCGCATCGGCCTCCCCTTTTCCGCACGCCGATCAGGAAGGCGTAATCCAGCATGCCCGTTTCCGATTCCCGTTCCGGCTCTCCTTCCGGATCCGCATCCGGATCCGCATCCGTATCCGGGTCCGCACCACTGCACCTCGCCGTCTCGCTGGACGGCGCGGGCGGGGCCCCCCCCGCCGGGCGCGCGCCGGGTGGCCCGCCCCCCCCGCGGGTAGCCCCCCCCCCCCGGGGCGGGCGCGCCC
>NZ_JBHYVA010000598.1:1286-5357 GCF_042750055.1 Streptomyces sp. NPDC059456 | reverse complement strand
CCCCTCGGTGGTCGCCGAGGGCCGCCGGGTCATCGGCAACATCACCCGGGTCGCCACCCTCTTCCTGACGAAGACGGTCTACTCGGTGCTGCTGGCCATCCTCGTGGTCTGCTTCCAGGTGGAGTACCCGTTCCTGCCGCGCCACCTGACGCTGCTGTCCACCCTCACCATCGGCATCCCGGCCTTCTTCCTGGCCCTCGCCCCGAACAAGGAGCGCGCGAAGCCGAACTTCGTGAAACGGGTGATGCGGTACGCCATCCCCGGCGGCGTGATCGCGGCCGTGGCCACCTTCGTGACGTACCTGCTCGCCCGCCACCACTACTCCGGCCCGGACGCCCTCAACGCCGAGACCAGCGCGGCGACGCTGACGCTGTTCCTCACCTCGATGTGGGTCCTGGCCATCATCGCCCGCCCCTACACGTGGTGGCGGCTGGTCCTGGTCGGCGCGATGGGCGGGGCGTTCCTGCTCGTCCTCGTCGTCCCGTGGCTCCAGGACTTCTTCCAGCTGAAGCTCGTGGGCACGCAGCTCCCGTGGACGGCCGTGGCCATCGCGGCGGCCGCCTCGGCCCTGATCGAGTTCACCTTCCGCCAGGTCGACCGCAGGTTCCCCGCCTGACGGCGCGCAGCCCCGCCCCGTCCGGCCCGGAGGCGGGGCGGGGCAGCGCCGTCACCGCCGGTCCTACGCCCGGCCCCACGTACCGGAGGCCCACAGGGCCCGGGTGCCCGACCGGTCGTAGATGACGACGTTCCCGTCGTTCTGCACGGACAGGTAGGCGCCCTGGCTGCCGGAGACCCCGGCGTCCCAGGCGGCGTGGCCGCCGCCGTCCTTGCCCGTGTAGTAGATGGTCAGGCTGCCGGTCCAGCTGCTCATCGAGCCGTTGGCGTGGTAGAGCCCGTACGTGTTCGTCGCCCACAGCGGGGTGTTGTCGGCCTTGCGGTACAGGACGAGGTTGCCGTCGGACTGCATCAGCAGCCAGGTCGTGAGGGAGGCGCGCCACTGGCCGGGCTTGAGGGAGAAGCCGCCCTCCCAGATGCTCTCGTTGCCGTTGAAGGAGCCCTGGAGCGTCCCGGACTCGGTGTGCCAGAGGTATCCGTAGTGATCGGGGGCGGCCCGGTTCACCTGGAAGTCGCCGTGGCCGTCGACCACTGCGCAGGCCTGGCCGCCGCCCCAGGTGCCGGTCGACCACACGGCGCGTCCGTCCGGGCGGTAGACCACGAGGTTGCCGTCCTCCTGGAGGATCGCGTGCGCCCCCGGGTTGCCCCAGGTTCCGCTGGCCCACACGACGGGACCCGGACGGCCGGCCCACACCAGGCTCAGCACCAGGTTGCCGTCGGGCTGCATCACCAGGACCGCGTTGTTCGACTGCATGTACTGGCCGGTGGAGAGCCGGTCACCGGGCCGCAGGGCGGCCGAGGATCCGGGGTCCTCCCGGTCGCCGGGCGAACAGGGCCGCGGCGGCGTCGGCATGCCGTCGGCGACCGCCGAGGTCGCCGTCACCGTCGTGGCACCGGCCGCGAGGAGCAGGGCGCTGGTCAGTGCGACGACGCCACGTCTGAACGGGCTGTGCTTCCCTCGAATGTTCATGATCCCCCTTCCGCGAGCCGCCCGGTGCGGCATCGCGCAGGGGTCATTAAACCCGGTGGTGACGGGTTTCGGGCCGGCCGTCCGGCCTCAGTCGAACCAGCGGTCGCGGGCGAGTTCCGGTGTGCGGGACGGGTCCTCCAGCAGGGCCGCGACCTCGAAGCGGCGCGGCCACTGGCCCGCCGACCAGGCCAGGCCCGCCGCCACGCCCTCCAGGGTGGAGGCGTGCAGGGTGCCGTCCGGGGTGCGGCGCCAGTCCAGCTCCACGCCGCCCGCGACCAGCTCCTCGTGCTCCAGGTAGGTCGCCGGGGTCGAGGGGCCCAGGAGGGTCCGGACCGGCTCCGGGACGTCGTGCTCCTCGCCCGGCGTCGTGACCTCCGCCGGGACGGTCTCCGACAGGCGCCGGACCTGGAGGAGGTCCGCCAGGTCGGCCGCGCGGGCCGGAGCCACCGGGAGCAGCGGGAGGCCCTCGGCCAGGGGCAGGAGGTCCGGGGCGTCCGCGATCACGGCGTCCGCCGCGTCGACCACGACGATCTCGCCGTCCACCACCGCGCGCAGCTCGTCCGGGAGCGTGACCTGCTCGGGGTCCAGATCGGCCAGGGCCCCGTACAGGGCGTGCAGCTGGCGGTCCGACACCTCGCGGTCCGGATCGGCGAGCCGGCCCAGGAGCTCGGCGGCGCCGCCGGGCTCCTCCAGCAGGGCCGCAACGCTGGTACGGACCCCCAGCGCCCGCAGGACCTGCTCGTCCTCGAAGCCCGTGGCGTCCGCCGGGGTGTACAGGCCCGCCAGCAGCGGGTCCCCGCCCGCCGCGCGCAGGCCCGCCGGGCGGCGCCCGTCGAGCACCGGGTGGTCGCGCAGCCACCACGCGGTGTACGGGCGCACCGACTGCGTGGTGCCGTCCGGCAGCAGGACCCGTACGGGCTGGGTCAGCGCGTCGCGCAGCGGGGGCTGCGCGAGCATGGCCAGGGCCTGCGGCCAGCAGTCGTCGTCGACCAGGTCGAGGTCGCGCACCGCGACGAGTTCCGTGGCCACGGGCGGCAGCGGGGTGTCCGGCAGCTGGTCCAGTACGTCCTCGCACCACACGTCGACCGCGTCCAGCAGGCCCGCGTCGTCGGGCTCGGCGAAGTCGCCGTCTCGGGGCTCCAGTTCGTCCGGGTCGAGGACCACGTCGGCGGCGCGGACCAGCTGGAAGACGGCCAGCACCCCGCAGGCGGTCAGCGGCTGCGCACCCCACCGCCCGGCCAGCTCGCCGTCCACGTAGGGGACTTCGTCCTCGCGGATCACCGAGGCCAGCGGGGAGCCGGGCAGCAGCAGCTCGCCCGCGGGCGTCAGCTCCCCGTCCTCGTCCGGCAGGGCCAGCGCGCCCAGCCACGGCTCGTCGCCCGGGGCCAGGTCGGCGTCCCGGACCAGGCCCAGGACCACCTCGGCCAGCTCGTCGGCGTCGAGGGCGTCCTCGTCCCAGATCTCCCCGGCGTCGAGGGAGGAGGCCACCGCCGCCCGCACCTGCGGGGTCGTCAGGACCGCCCGGGGTGTGGCCGGGAGGGCGCCCAGGCGCTCCAGCAGCGGGTGCGCCGCGTCCGGGTGGGCCACCTTCAGGCCCATCCGGGCCAGGTCCTTGGGGGTGTCCGCGCCGGGCAGCAGCACGTGCCGCGGGCCGATCGTGGTCCGCCCGTCGGCCAGCGGCACCGGCAGGCCCGACAGCCGGTCCGGATCCACCCCGGCCAGGGTGTCGTACAGCCGGTGCCACCAGTCCGGGGTGCGCTCGATGCCCGCGATCCGCTCGATGGCGTCGCCCAGCGGCAGCCGGCCCACGCCGAGCGTGCGCAGCTCGGCGCGGCGCTCCAGGCCGGCCGGGAGCAGCGTCGGCAGGACCTCCGCGAGGACCCGTACGGTGTCGGCGCCCGCGCCCTCCACCACCTCGGCCTCGAAGGGGCGCAGCGCGGCCCGCTCCTCGGCGTGTTCGGCGGGGGCCGCCGGGGCGAGGAACGCGGTCCGCGGCAGTCGCCGGAGCACGGCCGTGCGCAGCGCCCCGTCCAGCACGCCCTGGCCGAGCGGCCCGGGTACGAGGTCCACGAGCGCGGTGCTCACCGGGTCCCAGTCGCCGAGCAGTTCGGCGTACGCGTCGGCGGCGCGCTCCACCAGGAAGTCGGTCAGCGGGCCCGGCGCGGGGTGCCGGCGGGAGGTGTCCAGCGGCAGCGTCGCGATGAGCAGGGCGGGGATGCCCAGCGGTTCGTCGGTCGGGGTCGGCGCGTGCACCACGGGCGCGGTGGCCGGGCGTACGGGGGCGCCGTCGGTGTCGACGGGCACGGCCCAGGACACCGTCCAGGTGGGCCGCAGCCGCTCCTCGACCGGCCGGTCGGCGAGGAGGGCGGGCTCGATGGGGCCGCTGTGGCGGACGGTGCGCCAGCGTCGGGTCTCCCCGGCGGCGGCTCCGGCGGCCCCGGCGGCCCCGCCCCCCGGCGCCCCCCCCCCGCCGCCCCCCGCCCGCC
>NZ_JBHYVA010000598.1:0-1276 GCF_042750055.1 Streptomyces sp. NPDC059456 | reverse complement strand
GGTGGGGGGGGGGGGGTGCGCCTGGGGGGTCGCCCGCGGGGGGGGGCGGGCGCCCCCGCGGCCCCCCCGGCCCCGGAGGCCCCGCCGGCTCCGGCCGCTCCGGCCGAGTCCTGGACGACCGTGTACGGGCCCTCGGTACGCCGGTAGAGCACGCGGTGCCCGGCCGCCGGGGTCTCCACGACGATCTCCCGCAGCCCGGGCAGGGTGAGCAGCAGTGCGTCGTCGATGCCCGCCAGCAGCCGCTGCACCAGGTCCTCGGCGGCGGCGTCGCGCAGCGGGAGGACGACCACCGTGTCGTAGCCCTCGGGGGCGGTTCCCTCGGCGGGCAACGGCAGCCGCAGCAGCGGGACGTGCCCGTCGCGGCGGCGCAGTTCGTCGCCGAGGCCGGGACTGCCGTGCGCGGCGTCCCGGGCCAGCTCGCGGGCCTCGGCCAGGGACCAGCGGACGCCGCCGTGGCGGCCCAGTACGGCGGGTTCGTCGGACACCGCGAGGACGGCCGCGAAGCCGACGCCGAAGCGGCCGACGGTGTCCGAGGAGCCCGTCGACCCCGCGGGCTCCCGCTTCGCGGAGGCCCTCAGGGTGCTCAGCGACTCCACGCCCGTCGCGTCCAGCGGGGCGCCGGTGTTGGCGACGGCCAGCACGCCGGGCCGGCCGCCCTCGCCGGAGTGCAGGGTCAGCCGCAGCCGGCCGGGCACCTTGGCCCGGGCCGCGGCGTCGGCGGCGTTCTGCGCCAGCTCGACGACGAGCCGGTCGCGGTAGCCGCCGAGGGCGAGGTCCTCCTCCGCGTTGGCGTCCTCGCGGAAGCGGGCCGGGCCCGCGCCCCAGGCGTCGAGCACCCCGCGCCGCAGCCGGGCCGTGCCGAAGGGGTCCACGCCACCCTGGGCCGCCGTCACTCGCACGCTCACGCCGCTGCCTCCAAGCTGTACTGCATTCACCGAATGCCGACGCCCTGAAGGTATCGCGTGGGCGGCTGCGCCTCGCCCGTGAGGTGGGCGAACACGAGGACGTCGCCATCCCGGTGGCGGTCGTCGGCGGGCACGCAACGACGCAGCCCCCGGCGGCACGAGGTCGCCGGGGGGCTGCGTACGAGCGGGACGCGGGGTGCGGTCAGAGCTTGTCGATCACGTAGTCGAGGGGGGCGGGGGGGGGCCGCCCGGGCCCCCGGGGGGCCCCCGGGGGCTCTGGGGGTGGGGGGGGGGTGGGGGCGCTCGGGGTGCTTGGTGGTGTTGGCCAAGATGTTGTTCCAGATGGAGCTGCGCGTCCGGCGCAACCCGGG
>NZ_JBHYVA010000597.1:0-5365 GCF_042750055.1 Streptomyces sp. NPDC059456 | reverse complement strand
GCCGCCGCCGGAGGCTGCTTCGGCCAGTCGATCCGGAACAGCGCGTCCCGGACCACCGGGCGGCCGTCGGCCGTCAGCTGCTCCGCGGCCAGCGGGCGCAGCATCAGCGAGGCGAGCGAGGCGACGGGGACCCCGGAGGCGTCCGCGAGGTCGACGGCGACCGAACCCTCGCCGCGGGCGGAGACCCGTACGCGCAGGCTCGCGGCGCCGTCCGCGGAGAGCGAGACGCCGGAGAGGGCGAACGGCAGGGCGGCCTCTCCGCCGGTCACGCCGGACAGGGCGACCGGGTGCAGTGCCGCGTCGAGCAGCGCGGGGTGGACGCCGTATCCGTCCGGTTCCACGCCGTCGGGCAGCGCGACCTCGGCGTACACGTCGTCGCCGGAGCGCCAGGCGGCCTTCATGCCCTGGAAGACGGGTCCGTAGGCCAGGCCGGCCTCGGCCACGTCGGCGTAGAAGCCGTCCAGGTCCACCGGTTCGGCGCCGGCGGGCGGCCAGGCCGTCGCGTCGAACGGACGTGCGGGTTCGGCGGGCTCCTCGGCGAGCGTGCCCACCGCGTGCCGCACCCACGGCAGGTCCTCGTCCTCGCCGCGCGAGTGGAAGGTGACCGGGCGCCGGCCCGACGCGTCGGGGGCGCCGACCGCGACCCGCACGGCGACTCCGCCGTGCGGCGGGAGCACCAGCGGCGCCTCCAGCGTCAGTTCGTCGACGGCCGGGCAGCCGGTCCGGTCGCCCGCCTGGACGGCGAGTTCCACGAAGCCGGTGCCGGGGAAGAGGACGGTCTCGCCGACCTTGTGGTCGGCCAGCCACGGCTGGGCGGAGAGCGCGAGGCGGCCGGTGAGGACGATCCCGTCCGTCTCGGGCGCGGAGATCACCGCGCCGAGCAGCGGGTGGTCGAGCGTGGAGAGGCCGAGGGAGGTGGCGTCGCCGCCCGCCTGGCCGCCCTGGATCCAGAACCGGCGGCGCTGGAAGGCGTACGTCGGGAGGTCGACGCGGCGGGCGCCGGTGCCGGCGTAGAAGGCCTGCCAGTCGATGCGCGTGCCGGTGCCGTGCAGGCGGGCCAGCGCGGTGAGCAGGGTGCGCGGCTCGGGGCGGTTCTTGCGCAGGACCGGCTCGACGACGACGTCCCGGCCGTCCAGGGTGGTGCCGGTCAGGGCCGACAGGACGGCGTCGGGGCCCAGCTCGACGAAGCGGGTGACGCCCTGGCCGTGCAGGTACGAGACGGTATCGGCGAAGCGGACGGCTTCGCGCAGGTGGCGGGTCCAGTAGTCGGGGGTGCCCCAGTCCTCGCTGATCTCGCCGTGGACGCCGGAGACGACGGGGATCTTCGGCTGGTGGTAGGTGACGTTCTCGGCGACGAGGTGGAACTCGGCGAGGACCGGGTCCATCAGCGGCGAGTGGAAGGCGTGCGAGACGCGCAGCCGGGTCGTCTTGCGGCCCAACGCGGTGAAGACGGCGGTGATCTCCTCGACGGCGTCCTCGGCGCCGGAGACGACCAGGGAGCGCGGGCTGTTGACGGCCGCGATGCCGGCGGTGGCGGTCAGGTGCGGCAGGACCTCTTCCTCGGTGGCCTCGAGGGCGGCCATGGCTCCGCCTGCGGGCAGTGCCTGCATCAGGCGGCCGCGGGCGGCGACGAGGCGGGCCGCGTCCTGGAGGGAGAGCACGCCGGCGGCGTGGGCCGCGGTGATCTCGCCGATGGAGTGGCCGGCCAGGAAGGACGGGCGGACGCCCCAGGACTCGACGAGCCGGTACAGGGCCGTCCCGATCGCGAACAGGGCGGGCTGGGTGTAGGCGGTGCTGTTCAGCAGCGCCTCGGCCTCGGCGGATTCGCCCCACATCACCTCGTACAGCGGGGTGTCGAGGTAGGTGTCGAGCGCGGCGACGACCTCGTCGAGGGCGGCGGCGAAGACCGGGAAGCCGGCGTGCAGTTCCCGGCCCATGCCCGGGCGCTGGGCGCCCTGGCCGGTGAACAGGAAGGCGGGCTTGCCGTCCCGTACGGAGTCCTGGACCACGCCCGCGGTCGCCGAGCCTGCGGTCAGCGCGGCGAGTCCGGCGAGCAGTTCCTCGCGGTTCCCGGCGATCACCGCGGCGCGGTGGTCGTGCGGGGTGCGGGAGGTGGCCGTCGCGTGGCCGAGGTCGGTCAGGGAGAGCTCCGCTTCCTCGCCGACCCGCTCCCGCAGGCGCTGCGCCTGCTCGGCGAGGGCCTGCGGGCTGCGGGCCGACAGCACGACCGGTACGAGGGGCAGTTCGCGGTGTTCGCCGGCCGGCGCCGTGGCGTCGGCGGGGGCCTCTTCGAGGATGACGTGGGCGTTGGTGCCGCTGAGGCCGAAGGAGGAGATGCCGGCGCGGCGCGGGCGGCCGGCCGTGGCGGGCCATGCGACCGGCTCCTGGAGCAGTCTGACGTTGCCCGCCTCCCAGTCGACGACCGGGGTGGGCTCGTCGATGTGCAGGGTCTTCGGCATCAGGCCGTGGCGCAGGGCCTGCACCATCTTGATGACGCCGCCGACGCCGGCGGCGGCCTGGGCGTGGCCGATGTTCGACTTGAGGGAGCCGAGCCACAGCGGCTTGTCCTCGTCGCGGCCCTGGCCGTAGGTGGCGAGGACTGCCTGGGCCTCGATCGGGTCGCCGAGGGTGGTGCCGGTGCCGTGGGCCTCGACGACGTCGACGTCGGCGGTGCTCAGGCCGGCGCTGTCCAGGGCGGCGTGGATGACGCGCTGCTGGGAGGGGCCGTTGGGGGCGGTGAGGCCGTTGGAGGCGCCGTCCTGGTTGACGGCGGAGCCCCGTACGACGGCCAGGACGCGGTGGCCGTTGCGGCGGGCGTCCGAGAGGCGTTCGACGACGAGGACGCCGACGCCCTCCGACCAGGCGGCGCCGTCGGCGGCGCCCGCGAAGGACTTGCAGCGGCCGTCCCTGGCCATGCCCTTCTGGCGGCTGAACTCGACGAACACCTCGGGGTCGGACATCACGGTGACGCCGCCGGCCAGGGCGAGGGTGCACTCGCCGGAGCGCAGCGCCTGGATGGCCAGGTGCAGGGAGACGAGGGAGGACGAGCAGGCCGTGTCGACCGTCATGGACGGGCCCTCGACGCCGAGGACGTAGGAGACGCGGCCCGAGGCGATGCCGCCCGTGGAGGCGTTGTGCGCGTAGTCGTGGTACATCATCCCGGAGTAGACGCCGGTGCTGCTGCCCTTGAGGGTGCGCGGGTCGATGCCCGCGTCCTCGAAGGCTTCCCAGGACGCCTCCAGCAGCAGCCGCTGCTGCGGGTCCATGATCAGCGCCTCGTTGGGGCTGATGCCGAAGAAGTCGGGGTCGAAGTCGCCGGCGTCGTGGAGGAATCCGCCCTGGGCGACGTAGCTCGTGTCGGGGCGCGCGCCGGTCGGGTCGTAAATGCGGGCCAGGTCCCAGCCGCGGTCGGCCGGGAAGTCGGAGATCGCGTCGACGCCGTCGGCGACGGCCTGCCACAGGCCGGCGGGCGAGGTGATGCCGCCGGGGTAGCGGCAGGCCATGCCGACGATGGCGACGAGGTCGTCGTCGGCCGTCGCGGCAGCCGTCTTGCGGGCCGCCGCGGGCCGTGCGGCCGCGGCCGCGGGCAGTCCGGACACCTCGGTGAGCAGGTGGCGGGCCAGCGCGAGGGGGTTGGGGTAGTCGAAGACGATGGTGGCGGGCAGGCGCAGGCCGGTGGCCTCGGCGAGTCCGTTGCGGAACTCGACGGCGCGCAGCGAGTCGAAGCCGAGCTCCTTGAACGCCCGCTCCGGCTCGATGGCCTGGGTCGAGCTGAAGCCGAGTACGTCGGCTACCTGCCGCAGCACCAGCTCGACGAGCACCTCCTCGCGGTCGGCCTCCGGGAGGGAGGCCAGCCGCTGCTGGAGGGCGCCGGCCTCGACCTTTCCGCCGGCCTTGCGGCGGGCGGTGACCGGGGCGAGGGAGCGGAACACCTCGCGGGCGCTCGCCCCCTGGGCGCGGAGGGCCCCGAGGTCCAGCTTGACGGGCACCAGGGTGGCGTCGCCGGCGCGCCCCGCGGCGTCGAACAGCGCGACGCCCTCGTCGGCGGAGATCGGGAAGACGCCGCCCTGCGAGATGCGGGAGCGTTCGGCGTCCGTCAGGTTGCCGGTCATGGCGCTGGCCTCGCCCCAGAAACCCCAGGCGAGGGACTGGGCGGGCAGTCCGCGGGCCTGCCGGTGGGCGGCGAGGCCGTCCAGGAAGGCGTTGGCGGCCGCGTAGTTGGCCTGGCCGGGGTTGCCGAAGACACCGGCGACGGAGGAGAACAGGACGAAGGCCGAGAGGTCGGCGCCGGCGGTGAGTTCGTGCAGGTTGAGGGCCGCGTCGGCCTTGGGGCGCAGGACGGCGTCGATGCGCTCGGGGGTGAGCGAGCCGAGGATGCCGTCGTCGAGGACGCCCGCCAGGTGGACGACCCCGGTGAGGGGGTGCGCGGCGGGGACGGTGGCCAGCAGGGCGGCGAGGGCGTCGCGGTCGGCGGCGTCGCAGGCCGCGATCTCGACGTGGGCGCCGAGTTCGGTGAGCTCGGCGGCGAGTCCGGCGGCGCCTTCGGCGTCCGGGCCGCGGCGGCCGGCGAGCAGCAGGCGGCGCACGCCGTGCGCGGTGACCAGGTGGCGGGCGAAGAGCCGGCCCAGCATGCCGGTGCCGCCGGTGAGCAGGACGGTGCCGTCCGCGGCGAACCGCGGTGCGTCGCCGTCTTCGCCCGCTTCGGGGACTGCGGCGCGGACCAGGCGCGGTGCGTACGCGACGCCGTCGCGGACGGCGATCTGGGATTCGCCGGCGGCGTACGCGGTGAGGACGTCGGCGTCGGTCGCGGCGTCGGCCAGGACGACCCGGCCGGGGTTCTCGGACTGGGCCGATCGGACCAGGCCCCAGACGGTGGCGCCGGCCAGGTCGGTGACGTCCTCGCCGGCCCGGGCGGCGACGGCGCCGCGGGTGCGGACGACGAGGACCGAGGCGGCGTACCGCTCGTCCGCGAGCCATTCGCGGACGACGGCGAGGGCTTCGTGCGCGGCGGTGCGGACGGCGTCGGCCCCGTTCCCGGCGGGGGCGTCCCACAGGACCACGTCGGCCGGGTCGGCGTCCTCTGCGGCGGACCGGGTGGCCTCCCACGGGGCGAGGGAGGCGTCGGCGGCGGCCGCCGGGAGGGCCTGCCAGTCGATGCGGAACAGGGCGTCCCGGGTGAGGGAGCGGTCCTGGGCGAGCCGGTCGTCGGTGAGCGGCCGCAGGACGAGCGAGTCGACCGAGGCGACGGGCTGCCCGGAGGCGTGGGGGGGGGGGGCGGCGGCCCCCCCGGGCCCCCGGGCCCCGGGCCGGACCCGGGCGGGGGGGGGGGGGGGGTTTAAACCACTACCAGCCCCCCACACCCCCA
>NZ_JBHYVA010000596.1:0-5390 GCF_042750055.1 Streptomyces sp. NPDC059456 | reverse complement strand
CCCCGCACCTGATCGTCAGGTGCGGGGCCGGTCCCGTTCCGTCCGGGCCCGTTAGGCCTGACGGGTGACGGCGGCGTTCGCGCGGCGCAGGAAGCGGCGCAGCGCGGCGATGTCGAACTGGACCACCGCGACCCCCTCGGGGGAGTGGAACTCGACGACCGCCTGGACGCGCCCGCACGGCCAGACGCGGACGTCGCCGGTGCCGGTCGGGGCCTGGAGGCCCGCTTCGAGGAGGGCCCGGGGGAAGACCCACTCGTTGTCGGTGCCCTCGGGGGAGAGGCCGGCGGGGAAGACGACCCGTACGGCGAGCGGCTCGGCGGGGGCGAAGCGCAGGGCGACGGGGATCTTCCGGAAGAGCGGGTCGTCGCTGATCACGCGGGCGGTGACGCGGTCCTCGACGACGACGGCGGCGACGGCGGTCGTGGCGACGGCGGTGGCGGCACCGGTGGCCGCTGCCGTCGTGGGGGGATTCTCGGCGGTGGCTGGCACGACAAGACTCCTCTAATCGGAACATATGCGTCCGTAGTGCCCCCAGCCTCGCACATTCCCGCGAATCCGCGCGGCCGTATTTGTGCTGTGGACGCTCTTGCCAACTATTTGCAACTGGGCACTATTCTTGAGCGGCTAAAGATTTTGTCAGCTCAACGACCGCAGGAAGCGGAGCACCCCCATGCATGTGCCCGACGGCTTCATCGATGCCCCCGTCTCCATCGCCGCAGGTGTCGCAGCCGCGGGCGCGGTGGCCGTCAGCCTCCGCGGCGCCCGCCGGGAACTCGACGAGCGGGCCGCCCCGCTCGCCGGGCTCGTCGCGGCGTTCATCTTCGCCGTCCAGATGCTGAACTTCCCCGTCGCCGCCGGCACCAGCGGACACCTGCTCGGCGGAGCCCTCGCCGCGATCCTCGTCGGCCCCTATACGGGTGTCCTGTGCGTGTCCGTGGTCCTGCTGATGCAGGGCGTCCTGTTCGCCGACGGCGGCCTGACCGCCCTCGGCGTCAACGTCATGAACATGGCCGTCGTGACCGTGGTCGTCGCCTACGCCGTCTTCCGCGGCCTGCTGAAGCTCCTGCCCGACACCCGGCGCTCGGTCACCGTCGCCGCCTTCGCCGGAGCACTGCTCTCGGTGCCCGGCGCGGCCGTCATGTTCACCCTTCTGTACGCCCTCGGCGGGACCACCGACGTCCCGCTCGGCAAGGTGTTCACCGCCATGGTCGGCGTGCACGTCCTCATCGGCATCGGCGAGGCCGTCATCACCGCCGCGACCGTGGGCGCCGTCCTCGCCGTACGGCCGGACCTGGTGCACGGGGCGCGCGGGCTGGCCGCGCCGCTGAAGCTGCGCGTCGGCGGCGAGCTGGTCGACGCCCCGGCCGCCGCACCGGCCCCGGCGCCCGCCACCGCCCGGTCCACGAAGCCGGTGTGGGTCACCGGCCTGGTCACCGCCCTCGTGCTGGCCGGCTTCGTCTCCTTCTACGCCTCCTCCAGCCCCGACGGCCTGGAGAAGGTCGCCGCCGACAAGGGCATCGACCAGAAGGTGAAGGAGCACGCCACCGCCGACTCCCCGCTCGCCGACTACAGCGTCAAGGACATCGGCGACGCCCGCCTCTCCGGCGGCCTCGCCGGCGTCATCGGCGTCGGCGCGACCGTCGCCGTCGGCACCGGGATCTTCTGGACCGTGCGCCGCCGGCGCGCGCAGGACCTGCCGGCCGCCTCCGCCTCCTCGACCGCGTCCGCGGCGGTCTGAGATGGGCGCGGGCCACGCCCACAAGCTCTACCGGCACGGCCACTCGCCGATCCACGCCCTGCCGCCGCACTGCAAGCTGGCCGCGGCCTTCGGCTTCGTCGTGGTCGTCGTGTCCACACCGCGCGAGGCGGTGTGGGCCTTCGGCCTGTACGCCGTCCTGATCGCGGCGGTCACCGCGGCCGCCCGGATCCCGGCCGGCTTCCTGCTGCGGCGGCTGCTGATCGAGGTCCCGTTCGTGGCCTTCGCCGTGCTCATGCCGTTCGTGGCGCAGGGCGAGCGGGTGGAGGTGCTCGGCATGTCGCTCAGCGTCCCGGGCCTGTGGGGCGCCTGGAACGTCCTGGCCAAGGGCACGCTCGGGGTCGCCGCCTCCGTCCTGCTCGCCTCGACCACCGAACTGCGCGCGCTGCTGCTCGGGCTCCAGCGGCTCAAGCTGCCGCCGCTGCTCGTGCAGATCGCCTCGTTCATGATCCGGTACGGCGACGTGATCACCGACGAGCTGCGCAGGATGTCCATCGCCCGCCGCTCGCGCGGCTTCGAGGCCAGCGGCATCCGGCACTGGGGGGTGCTGGCCAAGACCGCCGGAGCCCTGTTCATCCGCTCCTACGAGCGCGGCGAGCGGGTCCACCTCGCGATGGTCAGCCGCGGCTACGCCGGCTCGATGCCGGTGATCGACGACGTCGTGGCCACCCGCGCCCAGTGGGCGTACGCGGCCGCACTCCCGGCGACGGCCCTCGCCGTCTGTCTGATGGGATGGACCCTGTGACCCCTGCGCCCGCTCCCGCCTCTCCCACGCCCCCGCCCGCTCCCGCCTCGCTGGAGGTGGCCGGCCTCGCGTACGCCTACCCCGACGGGCACCAGGCCCTCTTCGGGGTGGACCTGACCGTCGGACAGGGCGAGCGGGTGGCCCTCCTCGGCCCCAACGGCGCCGGCAAGACCACGCTGGTCCTGCACCTCAACGGCATCCTCGGCGGCGGTGTCGGCACCGTGACGGTGGCCGGGCTGCCGGTCGAGAAGCGCAACTTCGCCGAAGTCCGGCGCAGGGTCGGCATCGTCTTCCAGGACCCCGACGACCAGCTGTTCATGCCGACCGTGCGCGAGGATGTGGCCTTCGGCCCGGCCGCCGCCGGACTGCGCGGCCCCGAACTGGAGGCGCGGGTCCACGAGGCGCTGGCCCTGGTCGGCATGGAGGCCTTCGCGGACCGGCCGCCGCACCACCTGTCCTTCGGGCAGCGCCGCCGGGTCGCGGTGGCGACCGTACTGGCCATGCGGCCGGAGATCCTGGTCCTGGACGAGCCCTCGTCCAACCTGGACCCGGCGTCACGGCGCGAGCTCGCCGACATCCTGCGCTCGCTGGACGTCACGGTGCTGATGGTCACCCACGACCTGCCGTACGCGCTGGAGCTGTGCCCGCGGTCGGTGATCCTCAGCGACGGTGTCATCGCGGCCGACGGGCGCACCCAGGACCTGCTGTGCGACGGGGAGCTGATGCGGGCGCACCGTCTGGAGCTCCCCTTCGGCTTCGACCCGCGCTCCGTGTCGGTGGCATAGGCGCGGCACAAGGCGTGGCATAAGTCGGACCAGGTGATTGTTGGACCGCTCGTGAACATCCAGGGTGAGGTGGCGGCCGGCTTCGAGGCCGTCCGGGACGCTTTCGTACGCAATTTCGAGGTGCTCGGGGACCGGGGCGCGGCGGTCGCCGTGTACCGGGACGGCCGCAAGGTCGTGGACCTGTGGGCGGGCCCCCGGGACGTCGACGGCGCAGCGGGCGGGCCCTGGGAGGCGGGCACCGCGCAGGTGGTGCGCTCGGCCACCAAGGGCGTGGCGGCCGTCGTTCCGCTGCTGCTGCACCAGCGAGGACTGCTCGACCTGGACGCGCCCGTGGCGGCGTACTGGCCGGAGTTCAAGGCGGGCGGCAAGGAGCGCGCGCTGGTCCGGGACCTGCTCGCGCACCGGGCGGGCGTGCCGGCCCTGGACGTGCCGCTGACGCCCGCCGAGGCCGCGGACGGGCTCTCCGGGGCGCGCGCCGTCGCCGAGCAGCGGGCCTTCTGGGACCCGGGTTCGGACCACGGCTACCACGCGCAGACGTACAGCTGGCTGCTCTCGGAGCTGGTGCTGCGGGTGACCGGGGCCTCGCTGGGCCAGTGGCTCGCGCAGGAGGTCACGGGCCCGCGGGGGCTGGAGTTCTGGATCGGCCTGCCGCAGGCCGAGGCGGAGTCGGGCCGGGTGGGCCGGGTGGGTCCGGTGGACCCGCCGGAGACCGCGGGGGGTCTGCGGACGCGGCCCAAGCGCAACGTCGCGCAGGCGTACGCCGACCCGGAGTCCCTGACCCGGCGGGCGTTCGCCGCGATCACCCCGCTGCCCGACGAGAACGCTCCGGAGTACCGGGCCGCCGAACTCCCGGCGTCGGCGGGCATCGGCACCGCGCGCGGTCTGGCCGGCGTGTACGCGGCGCTGCTGGGCGACACCGAGGACGGCACGCGCCTGTTCACCCCGGACACGCTCCGGCTGGCCGGTACGGAGCTTTCGGCCGGGCCGGACCGGGTACTGGTCGTCAACACCCGCTTCGGCCCCGGGTACATGCTGCACAGTCCGGCGTCCCCGCTGCTGTCCCCGGCGTCCTTCGGGCATCCGGGGCGCGGCGGGTCGCTGGCCTTCGCGGACGTGGAGGCGGGGATCGGCTTCGGCTACGTGACCAACGCCCACGCCAAGTCGGTCACGGCCGACCCCCGGGCCCAGGCGCTGGTCCGGGCGGTCAAGGCCTCCCTCTGAGGGACCGGGGGCCGGCCTGCGGTCCCCGGCCCCGGCTCCCTCCCGGGCCCCGCCGTCCCTCAGGACGCGGACAGCACCGAGGCCACGATCGGGCCCGCCGCGTCGCCGCCGTGGCCGCCGGCCTCGACCATCGCCGCCGCGGCCACGTCGTCGCTGTATCCGGCGAACCAGCTGTCCGGGCTGCCCGCGCCGTCGACCTCCGCCGAGCCGGTCTTGGCGCCCTTGTCGCCGCCGACCGAGGACATCGCGGCCGCGCCCGTCCCGCTGGTCGCCGTCAGCCGCATCATGGAGAGCAGTTGCTTCTGCACCGAGGCCTTCATGGGCCGCGCCGCCGTCGCGACCGTCCGGCCGTCGAGGTCCGCGGGGACCAGCAGCGGCTGGTGGAACCGGCCGGCGCGCGCCGTGGCCGTGATGGACGCGACGTTCAGCGGGTTCATGGTGACCTGGCCCTGCCCGATGTACGCGGCGGCCGCCGCGGCGCCCGAGGCCTCGGGGACCTTGCCGTCGACGGACTTGACGCCCGTCTTCCAGTCCAGGCCGATGCCGAAGACCTCCCGGGCCTCCTTGGAGAGCGCCGCGTCGTCCTTGACGTCGTCGATCTCCTTGATGAAGGCGGTGTTGCAGGACTTGGCGAAGGCGGTCGCGAAGCTCGCGCCCGGCAGCTCGAAGTTGTTCAGGTTGTGGAAGGTGCGGCCGCCCCACTGGGCTTCCTTGACGCACTCCGCCGGCCGGTCGGCCGCCACCACGCCCCGGTCGAGCAGCATCGCCCCCGTCACGATCTTCATCGTCGAGCCGGGGGCCCGTGCTCCCCACATCGCCGCGTTGTAGCCGTCCGTCCGGTGGTTGGCCACCGCCAGGACGTGTCCGTTGCTCGGCTGGACGG
>NZ_JBHYVA010000595.1:0-5412 GCF_042750055.1 Streptomyces sp. NPDC059456 | reverse complement strand
TTTCATACCCGCCGGGGGGGGGGGGGGGGGGGGGCCCCCCCCGCCCGGCCGGCCGGAAAGTCGAAGGGCGGCCGGGTCGGCCGGATCGGGCGTCCCGCCCATCCGGCGCCCGTGGTCCGTTCCGCTACGCCGTCGTGTGCGGTACCCAGACGGCCGCGTGGAAGGGGCCGTTGGCGGTGCCCGGGTCGCCGGAGGCGAGGGCCGCGCTGCCCGCGACGACGCCCTTGCCGTTGGCCTGCGTCGCGGAGGAGTTGAGGCCGCCCAGGGAGGGGAGGTAGGTGAACTCGCCGTTGTCGACGCGGGTGACGAAGCCGAAGGAGTTGGGGGCGAAGTTGTCGCCGACGATGAGGTTGCCGGAGATCTGCTTGACCTCGGTGACGCCCCGCCCGGAACCGATCACGGTGCTCGTGTGCGTCGTGAGGTCGAAGGAGCTGGCGAGCATGCCGTCACCGCCGACCACGGTGCTGCCGCTGATCAGCTGCCCGGTCAGGAGGTGGGACCCCAGGTCCGTGCGGGCGCCGGTGCGGAGGTCGTAGGCGTATCCGGTGAGGGTGTTGCCGGCCGTTCGGGACTGGCCGACCACGGTGGACCCGCTGATGTCGTTGGCGGTGCTGGAGCGGCCGCCGAGGGTGCCGAGATCGGTCATCGCGTTGGTGCGAAGGTCGTACGCGAACCCGTGCGTCGTGGCGGCGGGCATGTTCGGCAGGGAGGAGCTGCCGACGACGACCGCACCGCTGACGGCGGCCGCGGCGCTGTGGCCCGACGGGCCGGCGAGGCTGCCGAGATCGGTCATGGCCCGGGTGCGCAGGCTGTACGCGAACGCGTGCGTGACCACGTCGCCGGGCAGCGAGGACGTGCCCACCACGGTGTCGCCGTCGAGGCCGGTGACGTGGGTGCTGCTGCCGCCGAGCGTGCCGATGTCGCGGAGCCGGCGGGTCCGGACGTCGTAGGCGAATCCGTGGGTCGGGCCGTCGGCGGCAAGGTCCGACTCCCCGACGATGAAGTCACCCTGCACGGCGGTCGCCCGGCTGGATTGCCCCAGCGTGCCGAGGTCGATCATGGCGTGCCTGCGCAGGTCGTACGCGAAGGCGTGTTCGGCGGCGTCGCCTCTGGTCAGCGAGCTGCCGACGACGGTGCCGCCGTCGATGGCGGTCGCCTTGCTGCGGGTGCCGCCCAGGGTGCCGAGGTCCTGGACGGTGTACCGGACGGCCCCCGACGCCGGCTCTGCCGACGACGTGCCGGCCGCGTACGCCGGACCGGCGGCTGCGGCGAGCAGGCCCACTGCGGCCAGGGTCCAGGAACGTAAACGCATGCGCATGATGCCCCCTGAAGTGAACGGTCGAGAGGAACACGGTGTGGCAGGCCCCCGCGCCCTTCCCGGGCACGGGCCGGCCCGGTGCTGCACGGCCTTCACTTGTACGCGAGTTCCGATCGGCCAAACAGTGGGCGGTCGGCCACAAACCGGACGTTCGGCACCGCCGGCCCGGCCGCGCAGCCCCCGTACGCCCCGGTCCGAAGGCCGATGGGGTGACGTAGTGTCGGAGCTCTTTGCACCTCGTACGGACGGCCTGCACCTGTGAGCACACCCACCAGCACCGGCCCGGTCGCCGGCGCGCGACCCGACCGCCTCATATCCCCGCACGGAGTGCTCGATCTGCGCGGGCCGGCCGGCCGGGACGTGTGGCTCTCGTACCCGTTCGACGCGGCGGTCGTGGTCTGCGGGCTGCCCGGGAGCGGGAAGAGCACGCTGCTGCGGGCGTGGTCCGGTGCCGCCTCGGTCGTCGACCCCCGCGTCACGCGCACGTCGATCGAGGCGCGGATGCCCGGATGGCTTCCCTACGCGTTCTACCGGCCGTGGGCGCGGCTGAGGCACATGCGCTGGTTGCGCGCCGAGCTGCGCCGCGGTGGTCCCCTGCTGATCCACGACTGCGGAAGCCGGAGCTGGATGCGCGGGTGGCTGGCCCGTACCGCTCGCGGGGCCGGGCGCCCCTTGCACATGGTGGTCCTGGACGTCGGCCCTCAGGAGGCCCTGTCGGGTCAGCACGCCCGTCGCCGGCTCGCGTCGCCCCGGGTGTTCGCACTGCACCAGCGGGGGCTGGCGAGGTTCCTGGGCCGGGTCGAGCGCGGCCCGGCCGAGGTTCCGGGCATCGGATCCGTGGTGGTGTTCGACCGCGGGCAGCGGGATCGCGTCACGGCGGTGAGGTTCGGGTCCTCCCTCTCCGCTCCGTCCTGAGCGGAGCGGCCGGGGCCGGCCGATTCCCAGGAGGCGGGGCGCCCATGTGAAGACCAAACGACATTTTCTGCATGTTTTTGCAACCTGGACGTCGAGAAACACATCCAAAGAGGAAGACCCACCCGTTCTGCCCGCCCAGGGCAGCCGCACTGTTCGGAGCGAAGTTCGTGCACGAATACCCGCAGGCGCAGCAGCCCAGGCGATCCCGCAAGAAGGTGTGGATCGGCTCGGCGGTGGCCGTGGCCCTGCTCGCCGGGGCCGGCGCCGGGTTGGCCTACTGGAAGACGGACTGGTTCGACGGGAACGGCGAGGCCGTCAGCTACGCGAAGCCCCCCGCCGGAGGGGACGAGAACAAGGACGGCGGTGGCGGGAAGCAGACCTCCGCCCCGACCGCGGACCCGGACGTGTCCCTCCCCACCGGCCCGTTCACCGAGTTCAAACAGTCGGTCAAGCTGGCCGACGGCACCCGCATATCCAAGGCCCGGGTGAAGGGCGCCAAGTCCGGTTTCGAGGGCACCGTGTGGGTGTGGACGCCCAAGGAGTACGACCGCCCCGAGTACGCGAAGAGCGCCTTCCCGGTCATGATCGCGCTGCCCGGGGGCAACGGGAACGCCGACAACTACTGGGCGACCATGCCGCAGCTGGGCCTGCAGAAGGCCATCGCCGAAGGCAGCGAGGCCGGCAAGAGCCTGCCGTTCATCTTGGTCATGCCGCTCCTCAATCCGGACGGCAAGTACTACTACGACGGCTCCGACATCCCCGGCCAGGCCAAGATGGGCACCTGGCTCGGCGAGGACGTTCCCGACCTCGCCCGCGCCAACTTCCGTACGTACAAGTCCCGCGACGGCTGGTCCTACATGGGCAACTCCTCCGGCGCCTTCGTGGGCCTCAAGCAGCTCCTGCAGCGGCCCGACCGCTTCCGGGCCGTCATCGCCAACGGCGGCGAGATCGTCCCGGACTCCCCGCTCTGGAAGGGCCACCAGGCGGAAATGGACGCGAACAACCCCGAGAAGCTCGCCCCGAAACTGATCAACAACAAGGGCCCCGAGGTGAACGTCTTCTTCCAGTACGGCACCAAGGAGGGCGGCCGCGACCGGATGGAGAAGTTCCAGCAGCAGTTCGGCAAGGGCCCGGTCAAGGTTTCGATCCACGAGATCCAGGGCGGCGACCACAACGGCTGGGACTACGTCCGAGGCATGCAGGAAGGCCCCCTGGAGCAGCTCAGCAAGCTGATGAAGGGCCCGAAGCCGCAATAGCGGCCGGCGGAGCCCCGGCGGGCGCCCGTCCGGTTCGGCCGCGGGCTTCGACGAGCCCGACGCTCAGGCCCCGGGTGGCGGCGTCCAGGGCGGACCCGCCGCCGACGGCTCCGCCCCCGACGCCGAGGACGTCGGGTTCGTCCCGTCCCGTCGCGGCGAGGGCCTGGCCGCGGGCCCGGGGTGAGAGGGCCACCGGATCGGCCGTGGTCTCCTCCTCGGTGCTGCGGGCCCGCGGCCGGTACCTATTCGACCTTGGCCCAGTCGAGCGTGCGCTCCACCGCGCGCTTCCAGCCCTCGTAGCCCTCCGTGCGGCGTTCCTCCGACCAGGCGGGCGCCCAGCGCTTGGACTCCTGCCAGTGGGTGCGCAGTTCGTCCGTGTCCCGCCAGAAGCCGGTGGCGAGCCCGGCCGCGTAGGCGGCGCCGAGCGCGGTCGTCTCGGCGACCACGGGGCGGCTGACCGGTACGCCGAGGATGTCGGCCTGGGTCTGCATGCAGAGGTCGTTGGCGGTGACTCCGCCGTCGACCTTGAGCACGTCGAGGTGGACGCCTGAGTCCTGCTCCATGGCCTCCACCACGTCGCGGGTCTGGTAGCAGATGGCTTCCAGGGTGGCCCGCGCCAGGTGCCCGTTGTCGTGGTAGCGGGCCAGGCCGACGATCGCGCCGCGGGCGTCGGAGCGCCAGTACGGGGCGAACAGGCCGGAGAAGGCGGGGACGAAGTAGATGCCGCCGCTGTCCTCGACGGTGCTCGCCAGACGCTCGCTCTCGGCGGCGTCACCGATGATCTTCAGCTGGTCGCGCAGCCACTGCACGGCGGAGCCGGTGACCGCGATGGACCCTTCGAGGGCGTAGATCGCGGGGCTGTCGCCGAACTGGTACGCCACCGTCGTCAGCAGGCCGTGCTGCGAACGGACCAGTTCCGTCCCGGTGTTGAGCACCAGGAAGTTGCCGGTCCCGTACGTGTTCTTCGCCTCGCCGGGCGCGTAGCAGACCTGCCCGACGGTGGCCGCCTGCTGGTCGCCGAGGACACCGGTGATGGGAATGGCCCCGCGCAGCGGACGGGAGGTGCGGGTCTGCCCGTAGGCCTCCGGGTGGGAGGACGGGTTGATGGTGGGCAGCATGGAGCGGGGGATGTTGAAGAAGCCCAGCAGTTCGTCGTCCCAGTCGAGGGTCTCCAGGTCCATGAGCATGGTGCGGCTGGCGTTCGTGACGTCGGTGGCGTGGATGCCGCCGTCCGGCCCGCCGGTGAGGTTCCACAGCACCCAGCAGTCGGTGTTGCCGAAGAGGGCGTTCCCCTGCTCGGCGGCCTCCCGGACGCCGTCGACGTTCTCCAGGATCCACTGGATCTTGCCGCCGGAGAAGTAGGTGGCCGGGGGCAGCCCCGCCTTGCGGCGGATGACGTCGCCCTGGCCGCCGCGCTCCAGTGCAGCGGCGATGGAGTCGGTGCGGGTGTCCTGCCAGACGATGGCGTTGTAGTAGGGGCGGCCCGTGCGGGGGTCCCAGACGACGGTCGTCTCGCGCTGGTTGGTGATGCCGACGGCCGCCAGGTCGGAGGCCTCGAGGTTGCCGTGGCGGAGGGCGTTCTGCATCACCGAGTTGGTGCGTTCCCAGATCTCCACCGGGTCGTGTTCGACCCACCCCGAGCGCGGGAGGATCTGGTTGTGCTCCAGCTGGTGCCGCGCCACTTCGTTGCCGGCATGGTCGAAGATCATGAAACGGGTGCTCGTGGTCCCCTGGTCCACTGCGCCGACGAAGTCAGCCATGGGGTGCCGCCTTCCTTAGGGATGCCGTGTGGGGGGCTGCCGTGCGGGGGGGGGGGGGGGCGCCCCCCCCCCCCCCGGGGCACGCAAAAACACTGGCGGGGAGCGCGCCGCCCCCGACCCGGAGGGGCGGCGCGGGGGCAAACCCCAAAAAAAAAAAGAAAAA
>NZ_JBHYVA010000594.1:0-5428 GCF_042750055.1 Streptomyces sp. NPDC059456 | reverse complement strand
TGTCACTCGGCCGGCCCCCGCGCCCCCCGGGCGCCCCCCCCCCCCCCCCCCCCGGCCCCCCCCCCCCCCCGCCCCCGGGGCGGGGCCCCGCGGCTCTCGTGCGTACGGCTCAGCGCTCGATGTGGGGCACCTCGCCCTTGCGGTTGGCCTCCCAGCCCGCCCAGGCCGAGGTGATCATCTCGCGGACGTCGTGCCGGGCCTTCCAGCCCAGCTCCGCGGCGATCTTGTCGGCGGAGGCGACGACCTTCGCCGGGTCGCCGGGTCGCCGCGGGACGACGACGGGCTCGTGGGTGTGCCCGGTGCCCTCGTTCAGCAGCTGCGCCATCTCCCGTACGGAGACGCCCTCGCCGCGGCCGATGTTGACCGTGAGGTCCCTGTACTCGCCGCTCGCGCCCCACTCGGCGAGTTTGCGGGCCGCCGCCACGTGGGCCTCGGCCAGGTCCTCGACGTGGATGTAGTCGCGGATGCAGGTGCCGTCCGGGGTCGGGTAGTCGTCGCCGAAGATGCGGGCGCCCTCCCCCTGGTCGAACCGCTCGAAGACCATCGGGACCAGGTTGAAGACTCCGGTGTCCGCGAGCTCGGGGGCGGCCGCGCCCGCCACGTTGAAGTAGCGCAGGCAGGCGGTGGAGATGCCGTGCGCCCTGCCGGCGGCGCGCACCAGCCACTCGCCGGCCAGCTTCGTCTCGCCGTACGGGCTCAGCGGCGCGCACGGGGTCTCCTCGGTGACCAGCTCCACGTCGGGCATGCCGTACACGGAGGCGGAGGAGGAGAAGAGGAAGTTGCGGACGCCGGCCTCGGCCACGGCGCCCAGCAGCACCTGAAGGCCCTCGACGTTCTCGTGGTAGTAGAACAGCGGCTTCTCGACGGACTCGCCGACCTGCTTCTTGCCGGCCAGGTGCACCACGCCGGTGATCTTGTACCGGCGCAGGGTCTCGTCCAGGTTCAGCCGGTCCAGGACCGAGCCGATCACCAGCGGAACGCCCTCCGGGACGCGGTCCTCGTTGCCCGTGGAGAGGTCGTCGTAGACGACGACGCTCTCACCCGCGGCGACCATCGCACGGACGACGTGGGAACCGATGTAGCCGGCGCCACCAGTGATCAGAAAAGTCATGCGTACCTCCCTGGGGTCCCCGGAACGCGTCCGGAGGGCCTGTCCGAATTCTCGCGCGACCTTGCGGTCGCCGGCTTTCTCACTCCGGTCCGCGGCCTGCCCGGGCCCGGTGGAGACGGTTGCGTACGAGGCTCAGCGCACCCGCGGCACCCGGTGCGAGCCGCAGGGCCAGCGATCCTCCGCCCGTACGGAACGGCTGCGCCAGCAGAACACCGTACCTGCTGCTCGGCAGCGCCCGGCGGCGCAGCAGATCGTCGAGGGGGCGCGGGGAGGTGACCAGGGAGCTCCCGTCGGCGAAGTCCACGCCGACCTGGACGCCCCAGGACTGCATTCCGCGGCGGCCCCGGCGGCGCCCGGCGGCGGCCACGGCGGTCAGCCGGAACGGCAGTTCGGCGGTCCAGCCGTCACCGTCGGCGGCGGCGTGCAGCTCCACCGGCCGGTCCGGGATCGGCTCACCGCCCGAGCGGGGCACGAAGCTCAGCCGGGCGGTGCGCGGCCCGGCCTCGGCGAGGCGCCCGTACAGGTCGCGCACCCGGATCCGGAGCCGGGCCGGGCCGAGGGGTTCGGCGTCGATGCTGACGGGCAGTTCGGCCACCGGAAGCGCGCCCAGCCCGTCCAGGACCACCGGGAGCTCCTCGCTCCACACGGGCAGCCCGTCGGGACCGGTCGCGTAGGGGGGCAGCAGCCGGGGCGGCTCGGCGGCGAAGCGGGTGAGCCGCTCCACGTCGGCGGGCGGGGCCGGGACGGCCCGCAGCAGCCGGACGATCCAGCGGGCGTGCGCCCCGGCGGCCTCGACCGCGGCCTCGTCGAGCCCGGCGACGTAGTCGCGGGTCAGCGTCCACCAGGCGGCCTGGTACTCGGGGTCCTTGCCGAGCTCGCGCAGGTACATCCGCAGGTCGTACTCCAGGAACTTCACCTGGCAGGCCAGGCCCAGCTCCGGGGAGGACTCGGTGATGATCCGGCGGGCCGAGCGGTGGGCCTCGACCCGGGAGCGCCAGTTGCCCACGTCCTTGCGGTCCAGGGAGATCGACACCCGGGCGGCACTGCGGCGCACGTGCCAGACGTAGACGAGGTCGCCGATGACGGCGATGCGGGGCGCGGCGGCCAGGACGCGCGCGGTGAAGACGAAGTCCTCGTAGACGAACCGGCCGTCGGGGAAGCGGATGCCGTGCGCGTCCAGGAAGGCCCGCTCGTAGAGCTTGTTGACGCAGAGGGTGTCGCGGACCAGCTCGGGCCGGTCGGCGGGCCGCTCGATCACGTCGCCCGCCGTGTACAGGCCGGGCATCCAGGGCACGTCGTGGTACTGCGGCAGTTCCCGCCGTACGCACGCGCCGACGGTCACCGGCGCGCGGTGCTCCTCGGCGGCGCGCACGAGGGCGTCGGCCGCCCCCGGGGGCAGGACGTCGTCGCTGTCGAGGAAGAGGACGTACGGCGAGGTCGCGAGCGCGATCCCGTCGTTGCGCGGCGTACCGCACCCGCCGCTGTTCTCCGTGCGGTGCACGACCTTCAGGCGGGGGTGGACGGCGGCCAGCTCGTCCAGCACCGCCGCGGTGCCGTCGGCCGAGGCGTCGTTGACGGCGATCACCTCGGCGACGACCGGGCCCTGGGCGAGGGCCGAGTTCACGGCCTCGCCCACGAGCACGGCGTCGTTGTACGCGATCACCACGACGGAAACGCTGGGAGTGTTGGTGCTGCTCACCCGTGGATCCTAGGCGACCGGCGTAAACATCACTTCAACTCCGCCGTCCGGACCAGCCGAACGGCGAAACGGCAGATCAGAAGGGCCGGAACTCGTCGTATTCCTTCTGCGCCGAGTCCCCGCGCTGGGCTTCCCTGTCCTTGCGGCGCGTGGTGGCCGGACGCGGGGCGTCCAGACGGTGGTCCTCGCCACGGCGGCCCAGCATCTCGGCGCCGGCCATCACGGTCGGCTCCCAGTCGAAGACGACCGCGTTCTCGGCGGAGCCGATGGCCACGCCGTCGCCGGCGCGGGCGCCGGCCTTCTTCAGCGCTTCCTCGACACCGAGGCGGTTGAGGCGGTCGGCCAGGTAGCCCACGGCCTCGTCGTTGTTGAAGTCGGTCTGGCGGACCCAGCGCTCCGGCTTCTCGCCGCGCACGGTGTAGACGTCCTCGACCTCGTCGTACGTGACGGTGAAGCCGGCGTCGTCCACGGCCTTCGGGCGGATGACGATCCGGGTCGCCTCCTGCTTCGGCTTGCGGGAGCGGGCCTTGGCGACGACCTCGGCGAGGAAGTACGAGAGCTCCTTGAGGCCCGTACGGGCGACCGCGGAGACCTCGAAGACCTTGTAACCGCGGGCCTCCAGGTCCGGGCGGACCATCTCGGCGAGGTCCTGGCCGTCGGGGATGTCCACCTTGTTGAGGACGACGAGGCGCGGGCGCTTCTCCAGGCCGCCGCCGTAGATCCTGAGCTCTTCCTCGATCACGTCGAGGTCGGCCAGCGGGTCGCGGTCGGACTCCAGGGTGGCGGTGTCCAGGACGTGCACGAGGACCGAGCAGCGCTCGACGTGGCGCAGGAACTCCAGGCCGAGGCCCTTGCCCTGGCTGGCGCCCGGGATCAGGCCGGGGACGTCGGCGATCGTGTAGACGGTCGAGCCGGCGGTGACGACGCCCAGGTTCGGCACGAGGGTGGTGAAGGGGTAGTCCGCGATCTTCGGCTTGGCGGCGGAGAGCACCGAGATCAGCGAGGACTTGCCGGCGCTCGGGAACCCGACCAGGGCCACGTCGGCCACGGTCTTGAGCTCCAGGACGATGTCGCCCGTGGTGCCGGGGACGCCGAGCAGCGCGAAGCCGGGGGCCTTGCGGCGCGCGGAGGACAGCGCGGCGTTGCCGAGACCGCCGCGGCCGCCCTCGGCGGCCACGTACGTGGTGCCCTGGCCGACGAGGTCGGCGAGGACGTTGCCCTCCTTGTCGAGGACGACGGTGCCGTCCGGCACGGGCAGGACCAGGTCCTGGCCGTCCTTGCCGGAGCGGTTGCCGCCCTCGCCGGGCTTGCCGTTGGTGGCCTTGCGGTGGGGGCTGTGGTGGTAGTCCAGCAGGGTGGTGACCGCCTGCTCCACCACCAGGATCACGTCGCCGCCGCGGCCGCCGTTACCGCCGTCGGGGCCGCCGAGCGGCTTGAACTTCTCCCGGTGAACGGAGGCGCAGCCGTGGCCCCCGTTACCCGCGGCGACATGCAGCTCGACGCGGTCCACGAAGGTGGTCATGGTTGTTCCTCCAGATACATACGGGAATGTCCCAGGCAGACCTTGCTGCCTATTAAACGTGTCTCTGTACCAACGCGCCGAGGGCGGACCTCTCTTCCCGGCTGGTGCCGGGAAGAGCTGAGATCCGCCCTCGGGAAGTTACGTACCGCTGATCAGCAGGAGCTGGATCAGGCAGCCGGAACGATGTTGACGACCTTGCGGCCACGGTGCGTGCCGAACTCGACCGCGCCCGCCTGCAGCGCGAACAGCGTGTCGTCGCCGCCACGGCCGACGCCCGCGCCCGGGTGGAAGTGCGTGCCGCGCTGGCGGACGAGGATCTCACCAGCGGAAACGACCTGACCGCCGAAGCGCTTCACGCCGAGCCGCTGGGCATTGGAGTCGCGCCCGTTCCGGGTGGACGATGCGCCCTTCTTGTGTGCCATGTCTCAGTCCCTCTTACTTCGCAGCCGTGGGGATACCGGTGACCTTGATCGCCGTGTACTGCTGGCGGTGACCCTGGCGACGGCGGTAGCCGGTCTTGTTCTTGTAGCGCAGGATGTCGATCTTGGCGCCCTTGTGGTGGTCCACGATCTCGGCCTGGACCTTGATCCCGGCCAGCACCCACGGGTCGCTGGTCACGGCGTCGCCGTCGACAACGAGCAGGGTCGAGAGCTCGACCGTGTCGCCAACCTTGGCAGTGGAAATCTTGTCAACCTCAACGATGTCACCAACAGCAACCTTGTGCTGGCGACCACCGCTGCGCACGATGGCGTACACGCGGATCTCTCTCTCACTCGGGACGGATGCTCCTGAAGCCAGCCGCTCAGGCAGGCCCCTCTTCACGACGGGGACCGCACGGAACCGGATTGGACGAGCGGCCTCTCCTGCGGGCGGTGCCCGGCCGGAGGAAGGTGCTCAGGAGCGCGACGCGCACTAGACGTAACCATCTAGGACATGCCGACGGTCTAGGTTACGGGGCCGGTTCCGGAGGGTCAAACCGGGCCCCGTGCGGCCGTGGGGGCCCCCCCCCCCCGGGGGGCCCCGCCCGGGGGGGCAGGGGTGGGGGGGGGGCGAGACGGCGGGCGGGGGCCGCGGGGCCGGCCCCCGCGGGGGCTTT
>NZ_JBHYVA010000593.1:0-5454 GCF_042750055.1 Streptomyces sp. NPDC059456 | reverse complement strand
CACACACCGCCCCCCCGGGCTTTTGGGGTGCGGGCGGGGGCGGTGGGGGGGGGGCACCGCGCGCCCGCCCGGGGGCCGGGCGGGCGCGGGGCGCCCCCCGCGGCCGGGGGGCGGAAAGTACGTCGAAACACGTAGGCATCGGTTGTGGGGGGCCATCACCGTTGGGCAGGCATGCACGGATCGCGCAGGCGATCCGGCCGGCCGTCGGCGGCACCCCCTTCCTTCGCACGCGTCCCCGCCATGGGTTGTCGACACGCCCGAGGGCGTGCGTGGAAGGAAGGGGAACGCCGTGAACGACACCGGCAAGGACACCGCGAAGGACACCGTGAAATTCACGGGGCGCACCGCAGGGGCCGCGAGCCCGGGGCGGATGGAGCCGTTAGGCGTCGCCGTCGTCGGCGCGGGCTACTGGGGTCCCAATCTCGTCCGCAACTTCCAGTCGAGCCCGGAGTTCCGGCTCCGCTGGCTCTGTGATCTGAACATCGACCGGGCCCGGAAGGTGCTCGGCGGGTACTCCACCGTGCAGGCGACCTCCGACTACGCGGCGGTCCTGGCCGACCCGGCCGTCGAGGCCGTCGCCGTGGCCACCCCGGCCGGCACCCACCTCGACGTGGCGCTGGCCGCCCTGCGCGCCGGCAAGCACGTCCTCGTGGAGAAGCCCCTCGCCGCGACGTACGAGGACGGCCTGCGCCTGGTGACCGAGGCGGAGTCGCGCGGCCTCACCCTCATGTGCGACCACACCTACTGCTACACGCCGGCCGTCGGCCGCATCCGCGAGATGGTCCGCGCGGGCGACCTCGGCGAGATCCAGTTCTTCGACTCCGTCAGGATCAACCTGGGGCTCGTCCAGAAGGACGTCGACGTCCTGTGGGACCTGGCCCCCCACGACCTCTCGGTCCTCGACTTCATCCTCCCGGAGAACGTCCGGCCGGTCGCCGTCGCCGCGCACGGGGCCGACCCGATCGGCGCCGGCCAGTCCTGCGTCGCCTACCTGACGCTCACCCTCAACACCGGCGCCATCGCACACGTGCACGTCAACTGGCTGTCCCCGGTGAAGGTCCGCACCACGATGGTCGGCGGCTCCAAGCGCACCCTCGTGTGGGACGACCTCAACCCCACCCAGCGCATCGCGGTGTTCGACCGCGGGGTGGACATGACCGCTCCGCAGGAGATCGGCGCGGACGAGCGCCGCGACATGCTCGTCTCCTACCGCAGCGGCGACATGGTCGCGCCCGCGCTCGGCGAGAAGGAGGCCCTGCGCAGCATGGTCGAGGAGTTCGCCGCCGCCGTCAGGACGCGCCGGCCGGCGCTGACCGACGGCCGGTCGGGACTCCAGGTCCTCGACATCCTCGAAGCGGCCTCCCGCAGCCTGGAGTTCCGCGGCGCGGTCGTCGGACTGCGCACCGGCCGTTGACCGTTCGCGCAGCCGCGGGCGCAACCGCCCGCACGGCCGATCCCGGCACCACCCCGCCCGCAGCCGCGCACACCGCGCCGGGCGCAGCAGGACCCACCACGACCGACTCAGTAGGGGCAGGGCGTTGAGCAGCGTACGAGGCAAGAGGATTCTGGTCACCGGAGGGGCGGGCACCATCGGCTCGCACGTGGTCGACCTGCTGGTGGACAACGGGGCCCGCGAGATCGTGGTGCTCGACAACTTCGTGCGGGGGCGCGCCGCGAACCTCGCCCGCGCCCTGCAGAGCGGCGTGGTCGACGTCGTCGACGGCGACATCCGCGACACCGCCGCCGTCCGCAAGGCGACCGAGGGCGCCGACCTGGTGTTCCACCTGGCCGCCATCCGGATCACCCAGTGCGCGGAGGAGCCCCGGCTGGCGAACGAGGTGCTGGTCGACGGCACGTTCAACGTGCTGGAGGCGGCGGTCGCCGCCGGAGTCGGCAAGGTCGTCGCCTCGTCCTCGGCCTCCGTCTACGGACTCGCCGAGACCTTCCCCACCACCGAGCGCCACCACCCGTACAACAACGACACCTTCTACGGGGCGGCGAAGGCCTTCAACGAAGGCGTGCTGCGCAGCTTCCACGCCATGTACGGGCTGGACTACATCGCCCTGCGCTACTTCAACGTGTACGGGCCCCGCATGGACATCCACGGGCTGTACACCGAAGTGCTCATCCGCTGGATGGAACGGATCACCGCGGGCGAACCGCCCCTGATCCTCGGCGACGGCAACCAGACCATGGACTTCGCCGACGTCCGGGACATCGCCCGGGCCAACCTGCTCGCCGCCGAATCCGACCTGACCGACGAGGTGTTCAACGTCGCCAGCGGGACCGAGACCAGCCTGCGCGACCTGGCCGTCGGACTGCTGGAGGCCATGGACGCCGAAGGCATGGTGCCGGAGCACGGACCGGCCCGCGCCGTGAACGGCGTCACCCGGCGCCTCGCCGACACCTCGCAGGCCTCCGAGCGCCTCGGCTTCACCACCGAGATCGACATGCGGCGCGGCCTGCGGGACCTGGTCGACTGGTGGCGGGCCGAGCGCGCGGCGGACGCGGAGGCCGGCCGATGAGCACGCCGCACCCGGCCGCGGACCCGGCGCCCGCGCCCGCCCGCATCCCCGTCATGGTCCCCTGGCTCGGCGAGGAGGAGGCCCGGGCGGCCGCCCACGCGGTGCTCTCCGGCTGGGTCGCCCAGGGGCCCCGCGTCGCCGCGTTCGAGCGGGCCTTCGCGGAACGCGTGGGCGCCGCGCACGGCATCGCCGTGAGCTCGTGCACCACCGCCCTGCACCTGGCGCTGATCGCGCTGGACCTCGGGCCCGGCGACGAAGTGGTCGTACCCTCGCTGTCCTTCATCGCCACCGCCAACGCGGTGCGGTACGTCGGCGCGCACCCGGTGTTCGCGGACGTCGAGGAGAGCACCGGGAACCTCACCCCCGCCACCGTGGACGCCGTGCGCACCCCGCGCACCAAAGCCGTCCTCGCCGTCCACCAGGGCGGCGTGCCGGCGGACGTGCACGCCCTGCGAGCGGCCTGCGCCGACTGGGGGATCCCGCTCGTGGAGGACGCGGCCTGCGGGATCGGCGCGACCGTGGGCGGAAAGTCCGTCGGCCACGGAGCCCTGCTCGCCGCCTGGTCCTTCCACCCCCGCAAGGTGATCACCACCGGTGAGGGCGGCATGGTGACCACAGACGACGCCGAGTGGGCCGGGCGCCTGCGCCGGCTGCGCGAGCACGGCATGAACGTGTCCGCGGCGCAGCGGCACGCCAGCAGCAAGCCGATCGCGGAGGCCTATCTGGAGGTCGGCTACAACTACCGGATGACCGACATCCAGGCCGCGGTCGGCCTGGTGCAGCTCGGCAAACTGGACGAGATCGTGGCCCGCCGCCGCGAACTGGCCGCCCGGTACGCCCAGTTGCTCGCCGACGTCCCTGGCCTGCGCCCGGTCCGCGACCCCGGTCACGGCGAGGGCAACTTCCAGTCGTACTGGGTGCTGCTGACCGGGGACCACCCCCTCGGCCGCGACGAGCTCCTCGCGGTGCTGGCCGAGGCCGGCGTCTCGGCCCGGCGCGGGATCATGGCCTCGCACCTGGAACCGGCCTACGCCGGGCACGGAGCGGCGCCGCTGCCCGTGACCGAGCGGATCAGCCGCGACTCGCTGATCCTGCCGCTGTTCCACACGATGACGCACGACCAGCAGGACCGGGTGGTCGCGGTGCTGCGCGGACGGGCGGGCGGATGACCGCCCCGGACGGCCCGCCGCCCGAGGAGCTCCTGATCGTCGGCGCGGGCGGCTTCGCCCGCGAGACCGCCCAGGCCGTACGGGACGCGGCCGCCGCCGACCGGGCGCGCGGCCGAGCCCCGCGGTGGCGGCTCGCCGGCCACCTCGACGACGACCCGGCCCTGCACGGCCGGGACGTCGACGGGGTGCCGGTGCTCGGCGGCAGCGACCTGGTGCACCGGCGGCCGGGCGCCAGGGTCGTGGTCTGCGTGGGCAGCCCGCGCGACCACGCGGTACGGGCCCGCCTGGTCCGGCGCCTGGCCCTGCCCGAGCACCGGTACGCGACCGTGGTCCACCCGACGGCCGCGGTCTCCGCGTCCTCGGTGCTCGGCGCGGGCTCCGTCCTGCTCGCGCACTGCGTCCTGACCGCGGCCGTACGGGTGGGGGCCCACGTCGCGGTGATGCCGCACGCGGTCCTCACCCACGACGACACGGTCGGGGACTTCGCCACGCTCGCCTCCGGGGTCCGCCTCGGCGGCGGGGTGCGGGTGGGGCGGGGGGCGTACGTGGGCGCGGGCGCCCTCGTACGGGAGTACACGACGGTCGGCGCCTGGTCGCTGACCGGTATGGGAAGCACGGTCCTGGCCGACGTGCCGCCCGGCGAGGTGTGGGCCGGAAGCCCGGCCCGCCGGCTGCGCGAGGCGGGGGGCCCGGCGCTCGACGAGCTGCGGGCCGATGGCGAGCACAGCGGCCGCGGGCCGCGGACACGGATGGGGAGCACAGCCGGATGAACCAGATACCGCTCGTGGACCTGAAGGCCGCGCACGCCGAGGTCGAGCAGGAGATACGCGCAGGATTCGACCGGGTGCTGGCCGGCACCGCCTTCATCGGCGGTGAGGAGGTCCGCGCCTTCGAGCGCGAGTACGCCGACTTCGCCGGCGTCGGCCACTGCATCGGCGTGGCCAACGGCACCGACGCGCTCGAACTGGCCCTGCGGGCGAGCGGAGTGGGCGTCGGCGACGAGGTGGTACTGCCCGCCAACACGTTCATCGCCACCGCCGGGGCCGTCGCCCGGATCGGCGCCCGGCCGGTCCTGGCCGACTGCCTCCCCGACACCCTGCTGATGGACCCGCAGGCCGCACTGGACGCGGTCGGCAAGGCCACGCGCGCCGTGGTCCCGGTCCACCTGTACGGACAGTGCGCCGCGGCGGCCGAGCTGGCCGCGCAGCTGCCCGGACACGTCAAGGTCGTCGAGGACGGCGCACAGAGCCAGGGCGCCACCCGCGCCGGCCGCACTCCCGGCAGCGGCGGGATCGCCGCCACCAGCTTCTACCCGGGCAAGAACCTGGGTGCGTACGGCGACGCGGGCGCGGTCGTGACCGACGACGCGGAGACGGCCGAGCTCGTGCGGGCCCTGGCCAACCACGGCGGCACCGCCAAGTACCGGCACGACGTCGCCGGGTTCAACAGCCGGCTCGACGGCCTCCAGGCCGTCGTGCTGCGGGCCAAACTCGCCCGCCTCGCCGACGGCAACGCCGCCCGCCGCAGCGCGGCCGCCCGCTACGACGAACTGCTGGGCGACCTGGCGGCAGCCGGACGCCTGACCCTGCCGGTCACGGCGCAGGACAACGTCCACGTATGGCACCTGTACGTCGTCCGGGTCGGCGGCGCCGCCCCCCGCCGCGGGGGGGGTAAGGCCCCCCCCGGGGGGTGGGGGTGGGGGGCCGGGCCGGGACCCCGGCGGGCCCCCCCGCGCCCCCGCGGCGCGACCGAGAGAGAGT
>NZ_JBHYVA010000592.1:3429-5458 GCF_042750055.1 Streptomyces sp. NPDC059456 | reverse complement strand
TTGTTCGGCGGCGTCCTACTCTCCCACAGGGTCCCCCCTGCAGTACCATCGGCGCTGAAAGGCTTAGCTTCCGGGTTCGGAATGTAACCGGGCGTTTCCCTAACGCTATGACCACCGAAACACTATGAAATTCGAACGCTGGCTGTAATCACAGCTGTTCGTTATTTCAGAACTAACACAGTGGACGCGAGCAACTGAGGACAAGCCCTCGGCCTATTAGTACCAGTCAGCTCCACCCGTTACCGGGCTTCCACATCTGGCCTATCAACCCAGTCGTCTACTGGGAGCCTTACCCTCTCAAGGAGGTGGGAATACTCATCTTGAAGCAGGCTTCCCGCTTAGATGCTTTCAGCGGTTATCCCTCCCGAACGTAGCCAACCAGCCATGCCCTTGGCAGGACAACTGGCACACCAGAGGTTCGTCCGTCCCGGTCCTCTCGTACTAGGGACAGCCCTTCTCAATATTCCTACGCGCACAGCGGATAGGGACCGAACTGTCTCACGACGTTCTAAACCCAGCTCGCGTACCGCTTTAATGGGCGAACAGCCCAACCCTTGGGACCGACTCCAGCCCCAGGATGCGACGAGCCGACATCGAGGTGCCAAACCATCCCGTCGATATGGACTCTTGGGGAAGATCAGCCTGTTATCCCCGGGGTACCTTTTATCCGTTGAGCGACGGCGCTTCCACAAGCCACCGCCGGATCACTAGTCCCGACTTTCGTCCCTGCTCGACCCGTCGGTCTCACAGTCAAGCTCCCTTGTGCACTTACACTCAACACCTGATTGCCAACCAGGCTGAGGGAACCTTTGGGCGCCTCCGTTACCCTTTGGGAGGCAACCGCCCCAGTTAAACTACCCATCAGACACTGTCCCTGATCCGGATCACGGACCGAGGTTAGACATCCAGCACGACCAGAGTGGTATTTCAACGATGACTCCACAACCACTGGCGTGGCTGCTTCAAAGTCTCCCACCTATCCTACACAAGCCGAACCGAACACCAATATCAAACTGTAGTAAAGGTCCCGGGGTCTTTCCGTCCTGCTGCGCGAAACGAGCATCTTTACTCGTAGTGCAATTTCACCGGGCCTATGGTTGAGACAGTCGAGAAGTCGTTACGCCATTCGTGCAGGTCGGAACTTACCCGACAAGGAATTTCGCTACCTTAGGATGGTTATAGTTACCACCGCCGTTTACTGGCGCTTAAGTTCTCAGCTTCGCAACCCCGAAAGGTCACTAACCGGTCCCCTTAACGTTCCAGCACCGGGCAGGCGTCAGTCCGTATACATCGCCTTACGGCTTCGCACGGACCTGTGTTTTTAGTAAACAGTCGCTTCTCGCTGGTCTCTGCGGCCACCCCCAGCTCACGGAGCAAGTCCGATCACCAGTGATGGCCCCCCTTCTCCCGAAGTTACGGGGGCATTTTGCCGAGTTCCTTAACCATAGTTCACCCGAACGCCTCGGTATTCTCTACCTGACCACCTGAGTCGGTTTAGGGTACGGGCCGCCATGAAACTCGCTAGAGGCTTTTCTCGACAGCATAGGATCATCCACTTCACCACAATCGGCTCGGCATCAGGTCTCAGCCTTATATGAGGGACGGATTTGCCTACCCCTCGGCCTACACCCTTACCCCGGGACAACCACCGCCCGGGCTGGACTACCTTCCTGCGTCACCCCATCGCTTACCTACTACAAGTCTGGTTCGTCGGCTCCACCACTTTCCATTCCCCGAAGGGTCCGGAACGGCTTCACGGACTTAGCATCGCCTGATTCGATATTGGGCGTTTCAAAGCGGGTACCGGAATATCAACCGGTTGTCCATCGACTACGCCTGTCGGCCTCGCCTTAGGTCCCGACTTACCCTGGGCAGATCAGCTTGACCCAGGAACCCTTAGTCAATCGGCGCACACGTTTCTCACGTGTGTATCGCTACTCATGCCTGCATTCTCACTCGTGAACCGTCCACAACTAGCTTCCGCTGCTGCTTCACCCGGCACACGACGCTCCCCTACCCATCACAGCGG
>NZ_JBHYVA010000592.1:0-3332 GCF_042750055.1 Streptomyces sp. NPDC059456 | reverse complement strand
AGGCGTTGGCCCTATTGCTGCAATGACACGACTTCGGCGGTACGCTTGAGCCCCGCTACATTGTCGGCGCGGAATCACTTGACCAGTGAGCTATTACGCACTCTTTCAAGGGTGGCTGCTTCTAAGCCAACCTCCTGGTTGTCTCTGCGACTCCACATCCTTTCCCACTTAGCGTACGCTTAGGGGCCTTAGTCGATGCTCTGGGCTGTTTCCCTCTCGACCATGGAGCTTATCCCCCACAGTCTCACTGCCGTGCTCTCACTTACCGGCATTCGGAGTTTGGCTAAGGTCAGTAACCCGGTAGGGCCCATCGCCTATCCAGTGCTCTACCTCCGGCAAGAAACACACGACGCTGCACCTAAATGCATTTCGGGGAGAACCAGCTATCACGGAGTTTGATTGGCCTTTCACCCCTAACCACAGGTCATCCCCCAGGTTTTCAACCCTGGTGGGTTCGGTCCTCCACGAAGTCTTACCTCCGCTTCAACCTGCCCATGGCTAGATCACTCCGCTTCGGGTCTAGAGCGTGCAACTCAATCGCCCTATTCGGACTCGCTTTCGCTACGGCTTCCCCACACGGGTTAACCTCGCTACACACCGCTAACTCGCAGGCTCATTCTTCAAAAGGCACGCAGTCACGAGACGTACAAGTACGTCCGACGCTCCCACGGCTTGTAGGCACACGGTTTCAGGTACTATTTCACTCCGCTCCCGCGGTACTTTTCACCATTCCCTCACGGTACTATCCGCTATCGGTCACCAGGGAATATTTAGGCTTAGCGGGTGGTCCCGCCAGATTCACACGGGATTTCTCGGGCCCCGTGCTACTTGGGAGATGAGCAAGCAAGCCGCTGATGTTTCGTCTACGGGGGTCTTACCCTCTACGCCGGACCTTTCGCATGTCCTTCGACTACATCAACGGTTTCTGACTCGCCTCATGGCCGGCAGACCATGAAAGCTCATTCCCACAACCCCGCATGCGCAACCCCTGCCGGGTATCACACGCATACGGTTTGGCCTCATCCGGTTTCGCTCGCCACTACTCCCGGAATCACGGTTGTTTTCTCTTCCTGAGGGTACTGAGATGTTTCACTTCCCCTCGTTCCCTCCACACTGCCTATGTGTTCAGCAGTGGGTGACAGCCCATGACGACTGCCGGGTTTCCCCATTCGGACACCCCCGGATCAAAGCTCAGTTGGCAGCTCCCCGGGGCCTATCGCGGCCTCTCACGTCCTTCATCGGTTCCTGGTGCCAAGGCATCCACCGTGCGCCCTTAAAAACTTGGCCACAGATGCTCGCGTCCACTGTGTAGTTCTCAAACAACGACCAGCCACCCATCACCCTGCACTCCGAAGAGCACAAGTTCACTGGGGCCGGCACTGAAGACAAGACCAAACGGCCATACCTTCAGGACCCAACAACGTGCCAAGCACAGTCACTTCCTCGAATCCCGTTTTCCACGCCGAAGCAGTACTCACGACTTCTCAGACTCTGACTGTGCCAACTAATCAACGTTCCACCCATGAGCTGACCGTGCAGAACGTTTGTCTGCAATCGGTACTGTGCTCCTTAGAAAGGAGGTGATCCAGCCGCACCTTCCGGTACGGCTACCTTGTTACGACTTCGTCCCAATCGCCAGTCCCACCTTCGACAGCTCCCTCCCTTACGGGTTGGGCCACCGGCTTCGGGTGTTACCGACTTTCGTGACGTGACGGGCGGTGTGTACAAGGCCCGGGAACGTATTCACCGCAGCAATGCTGATCTGCGATTACTAGCGACTCCGACTTCATGGGGTCGAGTTGCAGACCCCAATCCGAACTGAGACCGGCTTTTTGAGATTCGCTCCACCTCACGGTATCGCAGCTCATTGTACCGGCCATTGTAGCACGTGTGCAGCCCAAGACATAAGGGGCATGATGACTTGACGTCGTCCCCACCTTCCTCCGAGTTGACCCCGGCGGTCTCCTGTGAGTCCCCATCACCCCGAAGGGCATGCTGGCAACACAGGACAAGGGTTGCGCTCGTTGCGGGACTTAACCCAACATCTCACGACACGAGCTGACGACAGCCATGCACCACCTGTATACCGACCACAAGGGGGGCACTATCTCTAATGCTTTCCGGTATATGTCAAGCCTTGGTAAGGTTCTTCGCGTTGCGTCGAATTAAGCCACATGCTCCGCCGCTTGTGCGGGCCCCCGTCAATTCCTTTGAGTTTTAGCCTTGCGGCCGTACTCCCCAGGCGGGGAACTTAATGCGTTAGCTGCGGCACCGACGACGTGGAATGTCGCCAACACCTAGTTCCCAACGTTTACGGCGTGGACTACCAGGGTATCTAATCCTGTTCGCTCCCCACGCTTTCGCTCCTCAGCGTCAGTAATGGCCCAGAGATCCGCCTTCGCCACCGGTGTTCCTCCTGATATCTGCGCATTTCACCGCTACACCAGGAATTCCGATCTCCCCTACCACACTCTAGCTAGCCCGTATCGAATGCAGACCCGAGGTTAAGCCTCGGGCTTTCACATCCGACGTGACAAGCCGCCTACGAGCTCTTTACGCCCAATAATTCCGGACAACGCTTGCGCCCTACGTATTACCGCGGCTGCTGGCACGTAGTTAGCCGGCGCTTCTTCTGCAGGTACCGTCACTTTCGCTTCTTCCCTGCTGAAAGAGGTTTACAACCCGAAGGCCGTCATCCCTCACGCGGCGTCGCTGCATCAGGCTTTCGCCCATTGTGCAATATTCCCCACTGCTGCCTCCCGTAGGAGTCTGGGCCGTGTCTCAGTCCCAGTGTGGCCGGTCGCCCTCTCAGGCCGGCTACCCGTCGTCGCCTTGGTGGGCCATTACCCCACCAACAAGCTGATAGGCCGCGGGCTCATCCTTCACCGCCGGAGCTTTCAACCCCCACCCATGCAGGCAGGAGTATTATCCGGTATTAGACCCCGTTTCCAGGGCTTGTCCCAGAGTGAAGGGCAGATTGCCCACGTGTTACTCACCCGTTCGCCACTAATCCACCCCGAAGGGCTTCATCGTTCGACTTGCATGTGTTAAGCACGCCGCCAGCGTTCGTCCTGAGCCAGGATCAAACTCTCCATGAATGTTTACCCGTAATCGGGTGCACACACACGTTGAGCGGGCCAGTCATGGTCGGAATATGACCGACTGACCACTGCGTCCTCGCTGTGTTGTTGCCTGCCAGTACCCGAAGGCCCGACAGGTCTTTTTCAAAGGAACCTCATCCACCGAAGTGGACGGGGTATCAACTTCTGGCGTTGATTTTTGGCACGCTGTTGAGTTCTCAAGGAACGGACGCTTCCTTTGTACTCACCCTC
>NZ_JBHYVA010000591.1:0-5479 GCF_042750055.1 Streptomyces sp. NPDC059456 | reverse complement strand
GCGTGGGGGTAGGGCCGGGAGCGTGCGGTTCGGCGGCTTGCGGGGCCGCGTCCGGTCCGGGTCCGGGCGGGGCGGGGTCGTTGGTGGGGGTCATCGGCGGCGGCGGGATTGCCAGACGGCCGCCGCTGCCAGGGCGGCCACCGCCGCCAGGCCGGCGAGGAGGCCGGTCGACGGGCCGCCGTCGGACCGGGCCGACGGCTTCGGCGTCGCCGTCTGCCGAGGCTGCGGTCCGTCGTCCGCGATCGGCTCGCCGCAGCCCTGCTTCGGGTAGCCCGACACCGCGCACAGCAGCGCCGCGCCGTTGTAGCGGAGCGGCTTGGCGACCTCCGCCAGGGCCTCGGCCGCCGTGGCGTCCGGGGCGACCTGGGCGCAGGCCGTGCGCGGGGTGTCCTGCGGCGCGGCGTCCGAGGCCGGGGCGTCCGCCGGGACGCCGAAGTCGACGACGACCGCGATCCGCTTGCGGCCCTCCACGGCCGCCGTGCCCCCGCAGACCGCCGCGAAATCCGCTGCCGCGCGCGGCTTCGCCGCCTCCGCCGCCGCGTCCCGGCTCACCGCGAAGCGGAAGCCCAGGGCCGCGCCGTCGGCCGGGCGGGCCGTCGAGGGGCCCTGCGTGGCGTACTGCCACTGGCCCCCCGTGCCCTCCCAGAACGACCAGTAGCGGTAGCTCGCCGCCAGCGCCGGGGACGACGCCAGCAGCGTGAGGAGGACACCGAACGCGAGGACCAGCGGCGTCAGGCTGCGGTGGCGCATCAGAGCTGGTTCTTCTTCCGGCGGCTGCTCAGCAGGAAGCCGATGCCCATGCCCGCCGCCAGGCCCGCGCCCACGATCCACCAGACGTTCGCGTTCGAGTCCGTGTCCGACTCGGCCTTCTCGGACTTCGACGCGGCCGCGTCACCGGTCTGCGGCGCCGGGCCCGTCGCGTTCAGCGCCGTCACCAGGTCGGTGCCGCCGAACGACTTCGGGTCCGTGCCCGTGGCGTGGGCGACCAGGACCAGGGTGCCGAGTGCCGCCGGGCTGTCCTTCGACCACTCCGCCGAGTTCGCCTTCAGCCACTCCAGCGCGCCCGCCGCCGACTGCTTGTGTCCGGCCGCCGCCAGGGCGATCACCGCGTCCGCGGTGTTGCCGGTGTCCGCGGTCGGCTGGTCCGCGCCCGGGGTGACGGCCGTCAGGTGGCCGTCCTTCTTCAGGGTCTCGGCGAGGTGGCCGGCCGCGCCCTGCGCCGCGCCCGCCGGGTCGGCGGCGCCCGCCGGGCAGGCCAGTGCGGCCGCGGGGGTGTCCGTCGCGGCGGGCGCCACGACGGAGCCCTGGCCCAGCCCGGCCAGGACGGCGGCGGCCGTGGCGTCGGCGTTGGCCGCGAGCTTGCCCTCGGCCGGCTGGTACCCGAAGGCGCCCCGGTCGGCGGCCGGCTCGGCGGCGCAGCCCAGCTGGAAGGCCAGCAGGCCCTCGTACGCGGACTTGCCCTCCTTCGACTTCACCTCGGCCGGCTTCTCGCCCGCCGCGGCCAGCGCGCTGATGACGAGGGAGGTGGAGCTGCCCTCGCTCGGGGTGCCGGGGACGAAGGCCCAGCCGCCGTCCTCGTTCTGGACGGACTTCAGCCAGTCCACGCCCTTCTTCACCGCCGCGTCCTGGCCGCCCAGCGCCTTCAGCGCCTGCACGGCCATCGAGGTGGCGTTCGTGTCGTACATCGTCTTGTCGTCGCAGGCGGCGGACGCGTCCGCACGGAAGGAGGCGAAGCCGCCGTTCGCGCACTGCTGGCCGGCGAGCCAGGCGACGGCCTCCTTGGCCGGCTTCACGCCGGCCGTCTGCTGGGCGAGCAGCGCGAAGGACTGCCGCCACACGCCGTCGTACGTCGGGTCCTTCTTGCCGAACAGACCGGACGGGATCACCGGCGCCGCGGGGGCGGACGGCGAGGGCGCGGCGAGGGCTGCGGGGGCGGCGCCCACGCAGAGCACGGCGGAGGCGGCGAGCGCGGCGGCGCTGCGGCGGACGTTCATGGGGGCGGGTGCCTCTCGTGCTGGGGGGCCGGGAGGCAGGCGCGCACAGGGCACCGGGCTCCGGCTCCGTTTACCTCGACGGTGCCGGCCGCCGGGGCTCCGGCGGCGCGAGCCGCGCACCTCGCGTACGGGGCAGTCCGGCTTCCCGCCGGGCGGGGCCTGGGCGGGTCACGGTTGCGGGTCAGCGCCGGAATCGCACCGGCTTCCCCCCGTACGGAAGGGTGGACGACGGGTTCACTGTACCGGCCCGTAGCGGTCCGGAAGGGGGGTGCCCAAGCCCGGCGCCCCTTACCGGCGAGGCCGCCGTCACACGGCGCGGTACGTGACGGGATCGCTGCCCGGGACCGCCTCGGCGCGGCCCTGCTTCACCAGCCGCCGCAGATGCGCTTCCGCTTCCGAGACGGCGATGTTGCGGGAGCCGTACGGGATCTGCTCCCAGGGCCGGTTCCACTCCATGCGCTCCGCCAGCGCCCACGGGGTCAGCGGCTCGGCCAGCAGCTCCCACAGCCCGGTCAGCCGCTCCTCGTGGTGGAGCAGCAGTTCGCGCACCCGGGCCGGGGCGTCGGTGAAGGCGTGCTGGTGTGCCGGGAGGACCTCGGCCGGGTCGAGGCGGCCGATGCGTTCGAGGGAGTCGAGGTAGTCGCCGAGGGGGTCGGTGACCCGGGTGACGCCGTTCTCGTCGGGGGCCTCGTACAGGCCGATGTGCGGGGAGATCCCGGGCAGCAGGTGGTCCCCGGAGAAGAGGCGGCCGTTGCCGGGGAGGTTCGCCGGGTGGCGTTCCTCCAGGTGCAGGCAGACGTGGCCGGGTGTGTGTCCGGGGGTCCAGACGGCGCGCAGCCGGCGCCCGGCGAGGGGGAGCAGCTCGCCGGGGACGATCTCCCGGTCGGGGACGGCGGCCCGCAGCCCGGGCAGGGTGCGCAGGCGGCCGCTCGCGCGGGCCGCGCGCAGGGGGGCGACGTGCTCCTCGGGGGCTCCGGCGGCGGTGAGCTTCTCGCTCATGTAGTCGAACCAGGTACCGGGCTCGGCGGACCGGGTCCGTACGACGACCTCGGTGTCGGCGGCGTGCATGGCGATCCAGGCGCCGGAGGCCTCGCGGACCCGGCCCGACAGGCCGTGGTGGTCGGGGTGGTGGTGGGTGATGACCACGCCGTGGACGTCGGCGACGGAGGTGCCGAGTGCGGCGAGTCCGGCGACGAGGGTGTCCCAGGACTGCGGGTCGTCCCAGCCGGTGTCGATCAGGACGGGACCGCGGTCGGTGTCGAGGACGTGGACGAGGGTGTGGCCGAGCGGGTTGTCGGGGATCGGGACCTTGATGCCGCGGACGCCGCCGCCGTGGTCGGTGACGTGCGGGGCGGTCGGGTGGGGCGTGTCCTGCGGCATGGGGGCTCCCTGTCTGGGCCTGGCCGCCGCGTCTGCGCCGCCCGGCACCCTCTCACGAGAACGTGTTGCAGTAGTCGCCCAAGTCGACCATCTGTGGACCGTCCTGACTAGTCGTAACCGCTGTTTGGATCTTCCGGGCCGTTCCGTCCTGGCCGTGGACTCCTGGAACTAGAACTGGTATCAGTTCGGGAACGCCAAGCCGCAGGAGGCAGCAGCCATGACCGAGCTCGTGGAACACGGACACCTGTTCATCGGCGGGGAGTGGACGGATCCGCTGGGCACCGACACGATCGAGATCGTCTCCCCCCACACCGAGCAGGTCATCGGCAGCGTCCCGCACGCCTCCCGCGCGGACGTGGACCGCGCCGTCGCCGTCGCGCGCAAGGCCTTCGACGAGGGCCCCTGGCCCCGGACGTCCCTGGACGAGCGGATCGCCGTCGTCACCCGGATCAAGGACGCGATCGCCGTCCGCCACGAGGAGATCGCCCGCTCGATCAGCTCGCAGAACGGGTCCCCGTACTCCTGGAGCGTCCTCGCGCAGGCCCTCGGCCCGATGATGGTCTACGACGCCGCGATCCAGGTCGCGCGCGCCTACCCGTACGAGGAGCACCGCCAGGGGGCGCTCGGGCCGATCCTGGTGCGCCGCGAGCCGGTGGGCGTGGTCGCGGCCGTCATCCCCTGGAACGTGCCCCAGTTCGTGGCCGCCGCCAAGCTCGCCCCCGCGCTGCTCACCGGGTCGACGGTGATCCTCAAGCCGTCCCCCGAATCACCGCTCGACTCGTACATCCTCGCCGACATCGCCCGGGAGGCCGGGCTGCCGGAGGGCGTGCTGTCGATCCTGCCCGCCGACCGGGAGGTCAGCGAGTACCTGGTCGGCCACCCGGGCGTCGACAAGGTGGCCTTCACCGGCTCGGTCGCCGCCGGCAGGCGCGTGATGGAGGTCGCCGCCCGCAACCTGACCCGGGTCACCCTCGAACTCGGCGGCAAGTCCGCCGCCGTGATCCTCCCGGACGCCGACCTCGACACCACCATCGCCGGGATCGTCCCCGCGGCCTGGATGAACAACGGGCAGGCATGCGTGGCCCAGACCCGCGTCCTCGCGCCGCGCGGCCGGTACGAGGAGATCGCCGAGGCGCTCGCGGCCGCGGCCGGCGCGCTCGTGGTCGGCGACCCGCTGGACCCGGCGACGCAGCTCGGCCCGCTGGTCGCCAGGCGGCAGCAGCAGCGGTCGCTGGACTACATCCGGATCGGCCAGGAGGAGGGCGCGAAGGTCCTGGCGGGCGGCGGCCGCCCGGCCGGCCTGGAGCAGGGCTGGTACGTGGAGCCGACGCTGTTCGGGGACGTGGACAACTCGATGCGGATCGCCCGCGAGGAGATCTTCGGGCCGGTCGTCTGCCTGATCCCGTACGGGGACGAGGCGGAAGCCGTACGGGTCGCCAACGACTCGGAGTTCGGCCTGAGCGGCAGCGTCTGGACGGGAGACGTCGAGCACGGCATCGACTTCGCCCGGCAGGTGAGGACGGGCACCTTCAACGTGAACACCTTCAGCCTGGACATGCTGGGGCCGTTCGGCGGCTACAAGAACAGCGGCGTGGGACGGGAGTTCGGGCCCGAGGGGCTGAGCGAATACCTGGAACACAAGATGATCCACCTGCCGGCGGGCTACGCGGCGGGCAATGCGGCGGGTGCCTGATGGGTGACCGCTGGGTGGTGGAGGTGGACCGCGGGGTCTGCATCGGCTCGGGCATGTGCGTGAACCACGCACCGGAGGGCTTCGCCCTGGACTCGGCGCGCCAGTCGCACCCGCGCGACCCGGAGACGGACGCGAACGAGCCGATCCTGACGGCGGCGGAGGGCTGCCCGGTGGAGGCCATCCTGATCACCCTGGCGGGCAGCGGCGAGGCGGTGTTCCCGCCGGAGGAATGAGGACGGGGCGGGGCGGTGTCGGCGGGCCTGCGCACGCGGGGCCGGAGCGCGGAGCGGGGAGCGGGGATACGGGGGGCGGGGTCCGAGCGGGGCGGTGTCGGCGGGTTGGGCGGGGTGCGGGTCGGGCCTGCGCACGCGGGGCCGGAGCGCGGAGCGCGGAGCGGGGATACGGGGCTGTC
>NZ_JBHYVA010000590.1:0-5480 GCF_042750055.1 Streptomyces sp. NPDC059456 | reverse complement strand
CACCTACGGCAAGGCCTACCGCGACGTCGTACGGGCCCTGCGCGGCGACCTCGAGGCCGCCCCCGACCAGGTCGCCTTCCCCCGCCGCGAGCAGGACGTCGTGGACGTCCTGGACTGGGCCGCGGGCGCGGACGTGGTCGTCGTGCCGTACGGGGCGGGCAGTTCGGTGGTCGGCGGAGTGGAGTACCGCGGCGACAGCCGGGGCGGTGTGCTGTCCCTGGACCTCTCCGCACTGGACCGTGTCCTCGACATCGACACCACCGGCAGGGCGGCACGGATCCAGGCGGGCGTGCTCGGGCCCGGCCTCGAGGCGCAGCTGCGGCCGCACGGGCTGACCCTGCGCCACTTTCCGCAGAGCTTCGAGTTCTCCACCCTCGGCGGCTGGCTGGCGACCCGGGCCGGCGGCCACTACGCCACGCTCCTGACCCACGTCGACGATCTGACCCAGGCCTTGCGCGTGGTCACCCCGGTCGGCGTCAACGAGTCCCTGCGCGTGCCCGGTTCGGGTGCGGGCCCGTCCCCCGACCGGCTGTTCCTGGGATCGGAGGGCACGCTCGGAGTGATCACCGAGGCGTGGATGCGGCTCCAGGACCGGCCCCGCCACAAGGCGTCCGCCTCGGTCCTGTTCGACGACTTCGCGACCGCGGCCGGAGCCGTCCGTGCCCTCGCGCAGTCCGGCCTGCACCCGGCCAACTGCCGGTTGCTCGATCCGGGCGAAGCGGCGCTCGCGGGCGTGGCCGGCGGCGGCCGCAGCGTCCTCGTCCTCGGGGTGGAGTCCGCCCACTTCCCCGTCGCCGACCGGCTCGCAGAACTGGTCGCCCTGGCCCGGGACCACGGAGGTTCGCCGGCCGCCGCCCCGCCCACGGGCGGCGGCCCGGCCGGGGGCCCCGACGACGACTCCGCGGCCGGCGCGTGGCGCTCCGCGTTCCTGCGCATGCCCTACCTGCGGGACGGGCTGGCGCGGATGAGCGTGATCAGCGAGACCTTCGAAACGGCTTGCACCTGGGACCGCGCCGAGGCGCTGTACGAAGCCGTGCACCGGGACCTGGGCGCCGTCGTGCGCAAGGTCACCGGTGCCGAGGCGATGATCAACTGCCGTTTCACCCACGTCTACCCCGACGGCCCCGCCCCGTACTTCACGGTGATCGCCCCGGCGAGGCGCGGCTCGGAAGTCGCGATGTGGGACGAGATCAAGTCCGCCGCGATGGACCTGCTCGGCGCGCACGGCGCCACCGTCACCCACCACCACGCCGTCGGCCGTGACCACCGGCCCGGATACGACCGGCAGCGCCCGGAGCCGTTCGCCCGGGCGCTGCAGGCCGCGAAGGCCGCGCTCGATCCGGCCGGGATCCTCAACCCCGGAGTGCTCTTCGACGGGGAGCGGGGCTGACCGGCCGGCGCGCAGGCCGCGGGACGGTCAGAACGCGAAGACGGGGTTGCCGCCCAGGGTCGCGGACATGGTGCACGCGTTGGAGAAGGTGTGCTTCCAGGAGATGCGGCTGCCCTTCCAGATGCCGTCCGCGGAGACGGTGACGGGGTCGTAGTGCATCGGGCAGACCCGGTTCCGGTCCGGGGTGGCGAGCAGCGCGTCGAGGCGACCCGCGGTGGCGGCGAGGGCGGCGCACGCCGCCTGGGGGTCGGGATGCGTGCCCTGGGCGGTCGGTGCGCAGCTGAGGGCGGTGGCGCGGGAGACGGCCGCTCCCGCGTCGCCGGGGGCGACCGCGAGGACCACGGCGGACGGGGCGTACAGGCTCGCGGGCTGTGCCTCGGCGGTCCCGGCGGCCCCGGCGAGGGGGAGGAGGGCGGCGGCGGTGACAGCGGCGATGCGGTGACGCACGACAGTACTCTCTTTCAATTCGAAGGATGGGTGCAGCATTTGGCTGCGGTGTATCGGCTGGACGGCACTGAGTCTCTCTGGTGCGAAGGTCGCGTGCACATCGATGACCGATTTACGGACACCCCGTTCGATTAACGGCGACCGAACGGTCGTTCTGGCAGCTCAGGCCCGGTGTGCGCCCTCCGCGATCACGCGCGAACGGAGGGTGATGCCGGGTGTGACGAACCGATCGCAGCCCGTTGACCTGCCATCGGCCGCACGCGGTTCATCGAACGTCCATCCAGGCTGACCGGATAGTGCCGTCGTGCGCCCGCTCCCGCTTCCGCTCCCGCCTCAGCACCCTCACCTGCACCTGCACCTTCACCCGTACCCGCACCCCGCCCGGCGTCGGCGCCCTCGGCTCAGCCGCCTGCCGCCGTGGAACCGTCGCCGGCGTACAGGGCGGCGGCCGCGTGCAGGGCCGCCCCGGCGGCCAGTGCCGCCTCGTCGAAGACGACACGTCCCGAGTGCAGGTCGGGGGCCTGTCCGGGCGGGGTTCCGGGCGGACGGGCCCCGAGGAAGGCCATCGTGCCGGGCACCCGCTCCAGCACGTACGAGAAGTCCTCGGCCCACAGGAACGGCCGGTGCAGCCGGTGGACCCGGTCGGGCCCGAGGAGCGCGGTCGCGGTGTCCCGGAGGGCTGCGGTGTGCGCCGGATCGTTGACGACGGGCGGATAGCCCTCGGTGAGCGTGACCTCGGCGCCGGCGCCGTGGGCGGCGGCGACGTGGTGGGCGACGCGGGCGATGCCCTCGCGCACGAGCCGCCGCGTGGCGGGGGAGAGGGTGCGGAAGGTTCCGGTGATCTCCGCCGTGTCGGGGATGACGTTGGCCGTCGTGCCGGCGTGCACCGACGCGACGGTGACCACGGCCGGGTCGTGGACGTCGACGGTACGGGTGACCATCGTCTGCAGGGCCTGGACGATCTCGCACGCGACGGGCACCGGGTCCAGGCCGAGATGGGGGGCCGAGGCGTGCCCGCCCCGCCCGCGGACGCTCACCCGGAGCAGGTCGGAGGCCGCGAACGTCGTCCCGGGCCGCAGGTGGAGGGTTCCGCTGTCGAAGCGGGTGGTGAGGTGCAGGGCGAAGGCGCGGTCCACGACCCCTCCGTCGGCGGTCCGCAGCACGCCTTCGTCGATCATGCGCAGGGCGCCCCCGCCGGACTCCTCCGCCGGCTGGAACATGAACACGACGCGCCCGGCCAGTTCCCGGCGCCGCGCCGACAACAGCCGGGCGGCCGCGACCAGCATCGCGGTGTGGGCGTCGTGACCGCAGGCGTGCATGACCCCCGGCACCCGGGAGGCGAACTCCAGGCCGGTCTCCTCCTCCAGGGGCAGGGCGTCCATGTCGGCGCGCAGCAGGACCGTGGGACCCGGCAGCGCGCCGTCGAGGGTGGCGGTGACGGAACTGAGGCCGGAGCCGGTGGCCAGATCGAGCGGCAGTGCGGCCAGGGCGTCCAGCACGGCGCGCTGGGTGCGCGGCAGATCCGTACCCAGTTCGGGGTGGCGGTGGATGTCCCGGCGCAGGGCCACGGTGTCGGGCAGGAGGGCGTGCGCCTCCGCGAGCAGCTCCGAGAGTGCCTCACGGGCCGCGCTCACCGGCCTTCCAAACCGCACACACCTCGCCCGTATCGCGAACCGCTCTGACCGCAGAGGGTAGAGGGGAGGGCGCCGGACGGGCTCCGCGCCGCGCGGATGACGCCCCTTTCGGGCGCAGTTCGTGCGGCTCGTCGCAAACGAGTGATCGTTGCTCTCTGGTGAGCGGCAGTTCCGCCGTGTAGCGTCAGCGGCAGCTGTCGTGGTTCGCAGTCCCTGCCCGCGCCCTGGCGTGGGCATTCTGCTGTGCAGTGCCGGACCAGGGCGATCACCTCCCGGGGCCGCGCGGTGCGGACCCCACATCGAACTGAGAGGTACGAGCATGGCCAGCGGAACCGTGAAGTGGTTCAACTCCGAAAAGGGCTTCGGTTTCATCCAGCAGGACGGCGGCGGTCCGGACGTCTTCGCGCACTACTCCAACATCAACGCCAACGGCTACCGCGAGCTGCAGGAGGGCCAGGCCGTGACCTTCGACGTCACGCAGGGCCAGAAGGGCCCGCAGGCGGAGAACATCACGGTCGCCTGATAGCGGACCTGTTCACGAGGCTCCCGGCGCGATGCGCTCCGGGAGCCTCGTGCGTTCCGTCCCCGGGCCGTCGCCGCGCCGTCCCCGGGCCGTGCGCTGTCGTGCCAACTGCCGTGCACGGGAGGAAAAGCCGGCCGCCGGGCCGGTCGTAGTTTCGAGGGGTGCCGGGCCGCGGGAACACGGCCGACGGCGACCGATCTCCACCGTTGCGAGAGGACCCCCCCTCATGTTCGACACCGACGCCGTGCAGGCCGCCCCCAGCGAGGACCTGCTCACGCCCGACAACTCGGTGATGCTGTTCGTCGACCACCAGCCGCAGATGTTCTTCGGGACCGGCAGCGGGGACCGCGCCGCGATCATCAACAGCACGGTGGGTCTCGCGAAGGCGGCCCGCGCGTTCGACGTGCCGGTCGTGCTGACCACGGTGGCCGCCGAGTCCTTCTCCGGGCCGCTGCTTCCGCAGCTCGCCGACGTGTTCCCGAAGCACGAGGTCATCGACCGCACGACGATGAACGCCTGGGAGGACGCGGCCGTCGTCGAGGCCGTCAAGGCCACCGGCCGCAAGAAGATCGTCCTGTCGGGCCTGTGGACCGAAGTCTGCCTGGTCCTCCCCGCCTTGTCCGCCCTCGGCCAGGGCTACGAGGTCTACGTGGTCTCCGACGCCTCCGGCGGCGTCAGCCCGGCCGCCCACGAGCACGCCCTCCAGCGGATGCTCGCCGCCGGCGCCGTTCCCGTCACCTGGGTCCAGGTCCTGCTGGAGCTCCAGCGCGACTGGGCGCGCCAGGAGACGTACGGCGCCGTCATGGAGATCGTCAAGACCCACGCCGGGGCGTACGGCCTCGGCGTCGTGTACGCGCAGGCCGTCATCGGCGCGCACGCGGCCGGCTGACCTCCTTGGACACCGGCATCCTGCTCCTGCGTCTGCTCGTGGGCCTGCTCATCGCCGGACACGGCGTGCAGAAGATCAGCTCGCACCTCGGCGGCCGGGGCCTCGAAGGCGGCGCGGCCGAATTCCGCGGAGACGGATTCCGCGGCGGCGCCCTGACCGCCCTCGCGGCCGGCGCCGGCCAGATCGGATCGGGGCTGCTGCTCGCCGCCGGACTGGCCACGCCGCTCGCCGCCACCGGCGCCATCGGAGTGATGACCGTCGCCCTCACCGTGAAGTGGCACAACGGCCTCTGGGTGCAGAACGACGGCTACGAGTACCCCCTGGTCCTGATCGCGACCGCCGCGGCCCTGGCCGCCACCGGCCCCGGCGCCTGCTCCCTGGACGCGGAACTCGGCCTGACGCCCTACCCGCTGTGGTGGACGGCCCTCGTCCTCGCGGCGGGCGTCGGCTCCGGACTGCTCACCCGACTCGTCCTGCACCGGCCGGCGCGGGCGCACTGAGCGCGGCGCACGGAGGGGCCGCTGCTGCTCGACTCCGAAGGGGTTCGGCTAGACCGGCATGACGTGGCCCGCCTCGTCGCGCGGCTCGGCCGAAGGG
>NZ_JBHYVA010000589.1:0-5488 GCF_042750055.1 Streptomyces sp. NPDC059456 | reverse complement strand
GCCGCCCCCGGGGGGGGCGCCCCGCGCGCGCGGGCCGCCGCGCGGGCGCGCGGCCCCGGCGCCCGGGCCCCCCGGGGGGGCCCCCCGCGCCGGGCGGCCGTCGCGGGCCGCGGGGTCGGTGAGCAGGTCGGCGAGCCGGCCGGCCAGGGAGGGCCGGCCGGCGGGCCGTTCGCCGGGCCGGCAGGTCAGCTGGAGCGTGTGGTGGGTCGCGGTGTGGCGGCGCAGCTTCGGCCCGCAGGGCGCCGCCATGACGAGGGCGGTGGCCATGAGCGGGGCGTCGAGGGGCCCGACCAGGTCGAGTGCCGGTGGCGTGCCGGGGGCGATCACCACGGTGATGGCGTCGTCCATCGGTCCCCCGTCCCGTCGCACGCCATGGAAACGCCCCTGAGACGGGCGAGTCAAGTCGAAGTCAAGACTAAGGCAAAAGGAGGTCAAACAACATGCCTCAGGCATCGGACTGTCCGATTCCACATGGAACTTGGCAAGTTCCGTGTGTCATGTGCCCGACTTCCCGGCGCTCAACGGGCGGTCGGCGGGACGGCCGTGGACGCCCCGCCCCCGGTCAGGCCGGGTCCAGCAGTGCCGCCGACACCATGGCGACGAAGCCCTCGTCGAGCATGGTGGCCACGGCACTGTCCCGGGACGTGTCCAGTCCGGCGTCGTGGCAGGCCACGCTGAGGAGGTAGCGCCCGGCCACCGGGTAGGTGCCGAAGGCCCATTCGCCGTGCGTGGCGGGCGTGCCGTCGGGGGCGAGCAGGCCGGTCTCCCCGCTGGTCGCCGTGGCGAAGCCGAACTCGGAGAAACCCATCCGCAGCCCCAGCCCGAGGGCCTTCGTGTACGCCTCCTTCAGCGTCCACAGCCGCAGCATGCCGGCCGCCTGCCCGCGTTCCCCCAGCGCCGCGAGCTCGGCGCGCTCGGCGGGGGTGCAGACCTGGTCCTGCAGCAGGTCGAAGGCCAGCCTGCGGTCGGCGGGTTCGGTGTCCACGCCGATCCGGCCGGTGCGGCTGATGCCGACCGCGATCAGATCGTCCGTGTGGGTCAGGCTCAGGTCCATCTGATCGAAGCCGCGCAGGTACGGACGTCCACCGGGCTTGTACGAAAGGTCGAGTTCCGCGGGCCCGGTGCCCAGCGCGGCGGCGGCCGTGTACCGGATCGCCAGCCGCGAGGCGACGAAGCGGTGCCGGGCGGTGGCGTCGGCCGTGTCCCGGTAGCGCACCCAGTCCCGGCCCAGCAGGCGGCGCAGCGCGGCCCCGGAGGCCGGCTCGGCGGGCCACTCGTCCCAGGTGGTGTGGATGCAGGCGTTGCCGTTGCGGACCATGCCCTCCGCCACGTCCGCCCAGGGCCCGTCGGGCCCGGCGGCGTGCACGGGCACGCTCAGCAGCGGCGAGTTCCGCGGCGCGTACCGGTCGTGCCGGTCGTGCCGGTCGTACGGGTCCTGCCGGTCGTACGGGTCCTGCTGGTTCATCGGCGTGTCCCCTCGGCTCACTGGGCCAGTTCGGTGGCGTCGAGGTCGCAGCTGCGCCCCGCCCGGTAGCGGCGCACGAGCTCCTCCAGCACCTGCCCGAGGCAGTCGTCGGGCAGTTCCGGCACCGGGATGCCGAGCCGGCCGCCGAGCCGGGTCAGCGCGAGCACGGCCCAGGCCGGTGAGGCGAGGAACGGCTCGCTGCCGTCCTGGCCCTCCCAGGTGCCCAGGACCGCGGCCGCCGCGAGCACCAGCGCGTAACGGTCGCTGAGCACGCACCACGCGGGATCGGCGAGGGCGGCGGCGCCCTGCGGGATCGCCCGGCACTGCTCGCGCAGCGCCCGCAGCTCGGTGACGAACGCCTCGGCGAGGTCGGCGAGGACGGCGAGCTGGCCGCCGACCCCGCGGACCTCCGCCAGCCGGGCGGCCGACCCGACGAGCGAGGCGGCGAGGAAGTCCCCGCCGTCGGCGATGCCCAGGAGCCGGTAGTCGAGCTGCGGCAGGCCCGCCGCGGAGCGGAACAGCTCGGGCGGCGGCTCCTCCTCCCTGAACCAGGCCCGCTCGGCCAGGGCGCGCAGCTGGGGCACGATCACGGCCTGGCACGCGGCGGTCCCGGCGTGCCCGAGCCCGGCGACCGGCAGGTCGCGGGAGAGCTTGTCCAGCGCGCCGTACTCGGGGGTGCCGTGCTGGTACCCGCGCGAGCCGAGCACGGCCGCCAGCTCCTCCAGGCTCTCCCGCAGCAGGTCGGGGACGACGTACTTGACCGCCGCCGCGAGCACGTGGGTGCGGTCCGGCAGCAGGCTCAGGGCGCGCAGCGCGACGGTGGCCATCCCGTCGCAGGCCAGCAGGTCGGCGAAGACCCCGGCGAGGGGCTTGTGGAAGCGGCGGGCCACGGGGCGGCTGCGGCCGGTGGTGGCGGCCCGCACCGCGGAGTGCAGGACCGTGCCGGCGGCGGAGACGGCCGTCGCGGAGATCACGCAGCGGTTGACCTGGTACGTGCGCAGCGCCAGCGCGACGCCTTCGCCGACCCGGCCGACGAGGGCGCCCTCCGGGACCTCGCAGTCGGTGAACTGCAGCCCGGAGAAGAGGGATCCGCGCATGCCCGCGGTCGGGACGCGCGGCAGGTGGGCGAGACCGCCGGCCGCGGCGAGCCCGTCCGGGTCGAGGAGCAGGACGGAGTGGCTGAGCGGGCTGCGGGCGCGGTCGGTGCGGGCGTAGACGACGTACGCGTCCGCCCGAGCGGCGTTGATGATGACGTCCTTGCGCCCGCTCAGCGAGAACCCGCCGCCGGGGCGCGGGGCCGCGGTGAACTCGTCGCGCAGGATGGCGTTCGCGTGGGCGAGCTCGTGGTGGACGATCGAGGCGCGCCCGCCGCCGAGCAGGACGTCCGCCGTGGCCCGGCGCTGGGCGGTGCTGCCGGCCGCCCAGACGGCGGACGTCGCGAACAGCGAGGTGATGCCGGAGCCGAAGCCGAGGGCGAGATCGCGGCGGAAGACCGGGCGCAGCACCTTGACGAGCAGGTCGGCGCGGGTGAGCCGGCCACCGAACTCGGCGGGCACGAACTCGGCGCCCAGGCCCGCCCCCACCAGCAGCCGCTCGGTGGCCGCGGGCGGCTCGCGCCGCTCGTCGGCGGCGAACAGGGCGCCGAGGCCGTGCGGGTTCGCGGGATCGTACGGGTCGCCCAGCAGGGCTTCGAGGCGCGCGGCCCGGCGCAGCGCCTCGGTCTCCTCGGCGGCGCGCCCGGCGGCCCGGCCGGGGGCGTGCCCGGCGGCCCCGTGCTCGGGACGTGTGGTGGTCTCGGTGGTGGTGGCCATGGTGGCGGAGATCAGCTCCTTCGTCCGGGACTCTCGGCCTGCGCTGTCCGCAGCCCGCGGGGCTGGTCCGTCCCAGGCCCTGCCGTCACGGTGGTGCCCGGCCCGCGACGACAGGACCTCGTGCGCGGATCTTCAGCGTGCGGGCACCGGCTCGACGCCCGCTCGAGGCGTCGTGCAGCACGGCCGGAGACCGGCCACCGGGGTCACCGGTGGCGGCGGTCCGCGGTGCGTCCCTCGATGTGGAGCAGCACCGCGCGGGCGGCGCGCAGTTCACAGCCGGGGAGGGTGTCCTCGGGGTCGGGCCCGCAGGGGTGGGGGCGGGTGAATCCGGCCGCTTCGAGGGTGCGTACGGCGTCGGCGGTACGGATGACCTGGTGGGCCTGGAGCAGCAGCCGCTCGGGCCGCAGCCGGCGTTCGTCCGGCCCGGGGCCGATGGCCCGGCCGGTCGCCGTGCACACGAGGTCGACGGAGGACCGCGGCGCGGGGGCGCTCTCGCGGGCCGCCTTCAGGAACTCGCCCTCGGCGGCCCGGGCGGCGCCGGGGGCGGGCCGCGGCGGGACGAGCCGGCCGAGCGCGGCGACGAGCCGGGCCGCGTCGGGAAGGCTCAGCACGCCCGCCACGTGCGCGGCGGCCAGTTCCCCGGCGCCCTGTCCGGCCACGGCGTCGGCCCGCAGCCCCCAGCTCTGCCAGAGCCGGTACACGGCCACCTGGAAGGCGAACAGCGCCGGCTGGGCGAACTCGGCCCGGCGGATCAGGCCCGAGTCGACCCCGCCCTCGGGGGCGAACACCACGGCGGCCAGCGGCAGCCGCAGCCAGGGGTCCAGCGCGTCGCGCACGCCGTCGTACGCGGTCCGGAACGCGGGGACCGAGCAGTACAGCTCGCGGCCGAGGGCGAGCCGCCGGCCCGCGTGACCGGTGAACAGGACGGTCAGCGGCGGGGCCGCGGAACGCCGCGGTGGCCGCGGCCCGCGGGGCCGGCGAGCGAGGAGGGCGGCCGCGTCATCGGACACCGGGCGCCGCCTCCACGGTCTCGTACAGACCGGGCTCGGGGGTCGCCAGCGGGCCCAGGTCCTTGACGAGGGCCTGGAACTGTTCGCTGCGGACGGCGTTGCGATGGGCCTCGGCGTCCTGCCACACGGCGAGTTCGAGGAAGATCCGCTCGTCGCCGAGGTGGCGCAGCGCCTCGTGGCCGATGTAGCCGGGCTGGCTGCTCATGTACGCGGTCAGGCGGTCCTTGACGGCCAGGAAGCGGTCGATGTCGCCGTGGACGGTCAGCTTGTTGACGAAGGTCACCATGAGGGCTCCTCGGGTCTGCCACGGCGGGGTTGCCGCCCTTGTGTGGGGTTCTGGGGGACTGGGGTTCCGGATGCCACGCTCGGCGGCGCGGCTCGAAGAGCCCTGGAAGACGGCTCGACCGCTCCTCCAGAGTGCCCGGGAACCGGCCGGAGCCCGGCGTGGCGGTCCGGTAAACCCCCCTAACTCCTGAATGTGGGCCCACAGGGGGTGTGGTGGGGGGAACCCCAGACTGCGGCCGGTTCCATGGCTCCTGCCCGGCTTCCGTAATAGCTTGAGGGTTCCTCGACCGGCCCGAAGGCCGGCGCCGAGCCGGCCCCGGAGGTGCCCGTGCGGATCCGACCGATGCCGGGGGTGCGTGTCACCTCCGTGGACGCCGACGGCCGCCTTGAACTGCTGGCCGCGTCGTCCACCGGCCCGGAGAGCTACCGCTGCGGCCCGGTGGGCACCGCCATGTGGATCGCCCTGCGCCAGCACGACGGCGACAGCGCGGCGGCGGCGGCCCTGCTCGCCCGGCTCTGGAACACCGGTCCCGAGAACGCCCGCGCGGACCTGGACATCTGGATCGAGGAAATGCGCGACGCGGGCCTCCTCCGCACGGACCCCACCCCCTGACGCCCCGCCACCAGCCACCAGGGGCCGCCGCCGACCGCCGGCCGCCGACTGGACCGGACCCGGCCGTCCGACGGCCACCACCGCCGCACCGGCGGCCCCGGCAGCACCGCCGCCACGACGAGCGCCCGCCGAACCCCTCCCCTGCCGGTCGCCCGCGCCAGGCCGTGCGCCGGCCACCGCGCGGGGGACCGCGACCACACCGGCCGGCCGTCTCGTGGACGGTCGATCCGCCACCCGAACGACCGCCCCTGCACCAGTCGGTATCCCGCATCAGGAACCGGGGCCACCACACCCTTCCCCCCGC
>NZ_JBHYVA010000588.1:0-5501 GCF_042750055.1 Streptomyces sp. NPDC059456 | reverse complement strand
GGCTTGGACCCGGGCCTGGGCCTGGACCCCGGGTCCGGCCGCTGCCGTCGGGGCGGGGGGTCGGGTGCGGTGCGGTGGGAGGGTGGGGGGATGGATCCGCATCTGCTCCGCACCTTCGTCGCCGTCGCCCGGCTGGCCTCCTTCTCCGGGGCCGCGCGGGAGCTCGGGTACACCCAGTCCGCCGTGTCCCAGCACATCGCCGCCCTCGAAGGGGACCTGCGCGCCGAGCTCCTCACCCGGCGGCCCGTCGAACCGACCCCGGCCGGGGCGCGGCTGCTGGAGCACGCCGTGCCCCTGTTGCTGCGGCTCGACGCGGCCCGCGCCGATGTGCTGCGGCTGGCCGCCGCGCCGCCCGGACGGGTCACCCTCGCCGTGTCCCCGCTCGCCGTCGGGCCGCGGCTGCTTGCCGCGCTGCCGGCCACCGGGGTCACGCTGCGGGTGCTGCCGCCGGCCGAGGTGCCGGCCGCCGTCGCCACCGGCGGCTGCGACCTCGGGCTCGTCGACGGCCTCGCCGCGCCCAGCGACCCGCTGCGGCTGCCCGACGTGGCCCCGCTGACCGTCACCGGCGTCGGCGAGGACCGGCTCGCCGTGCTGCTCCCGGCCGGGCACCCGTTCACCGGCCGGGCCTCGCTGCGGCTGGAGGACCTGGCCGACGCCCGCTGGATCGACGCCCCCGGCGTGGCCCCGGTGCCCGCCGCCGTCCGCACCGCCCCGGCCCTGCGCTACGACGGCACCGACCTGAACGCCCTGTGCGCCCTGGCCGCCGCCGGGCACGGACTGGTCCTGCTGCCCCGCCGGGTGGCCGCGGCCGCCGTACCGCTGTCCGACCCGCGCCTGGTGCACCGTACGGAACTCCTCGCGCCGGGCGCCCCGACCCCGCCCGCCGCGGCCCTCGCCGCCCGGCTCGCCGCGGCCGGGTAACCGCTCGCGCGCCGCCCGGCACGGCGGCAGGATCGCACCATGGACCTCGCACCCGACGCATCCGACGCATCCGACGCCCCCGAGCCGTTCACGCACGCCGACTACGCCGCCCGGATGGCCGCCGCCGCGCAGAGCGCCGCCGACGCCGGGCTGGCGGGCCTGCTCATCGCTCCCGGGCCCGACCTCGCCCACCTCACCGGGTACCGGCCGGCGGACACCGAGCGGCTGACCCTGCTCGTGCTCACCGCCGGGCAGGACCCCGTCCTCGTCGTGCCCGCCCTGGAGGCCCCCGACGCGGCCGGGGTCCCCGGGGCGCCCGCGCTGACCCTGCGCGACTGGGCCGACGGCAACGACCCGTACGGCGTCACCGCGCCGCTCCTCGACACCGCCGGCCGGTTCGGGGTCAGCGACAACACCTGGGCCCTGCACCTGCTGGGCCTCCAGCGGGAGTTGCCGGGTACTTCGTACGCCCCGCTCACCGACGTCCTGCCGATGCTCCGCGCGGTCAAGGACCGGCGGGAGCTGGAGCGGCTCGCGGCGGCCGGTGCGGCCGCCGACGCGGCGTACGAGCGGATCCTCCAGGTGCCCTTCGCCGGACGCCGGGAGAGCGACATCGCCGCCGACCTGGCCGCACTGCTGCGTGAACACGGCCATTCCCAGGTGGACTTCACCGTCGTCGGCTCGGGCCCCAACGGGGCCAATCCGCACCACGAGGCGGGTGGGCGGACCATCGGGCACGGCGACATGGTGGTCCTCGACTTCGGCGGCCTCAAGCACGGCTACGGCTCCGACATCTCGCGCACCGTGCACGTCGGCGAGCCGAGCGCCGAGGAGCAGCGCGTCCACGACATCGTCCGGGAGGCGCAGCAGACCGCCTCCGCGGCCGTCCGCCCGGGCATCGCCTGCCAGGACGTGGACCGGGCGGCCCGCGCGGTGATCACCGAGTTCGGCTACGGCGACCGGTTCATCCACCGCACGGGCCACGGCATCGGCGTGACCACCCACGAGCCCCCGTACATGGTCGAGGGCGAGGAGCAGCCGCTGGTCCCCGGGATGTGCTTCTCCGTGGAGCCGGGCATCTACCTGCCCGGCCGCTTCGGGGTGCGCATCGAGGACATCGTGACGGTCACCGAGGACGGCGGCCGCAGCCTCAACAACGCCCCGCGCGAGCTGGCCGTCGTGGAGTGAGCACCTGAACCGTCACGCTTCGCCGGCGACGACCAGGCGGTAGCCGTAGTCCACGTTCCTCTGCTCCAGCAGGTGGGCGTGGCGCCGGTGCCAGGCCCCGGATTCCAGGTCCGCGCGGAGCCGTTCCATCGCCGGTTCCACGACCGAGGGCGGCAGCGTCGCGAAGGTCGAGCTCGCCGCCCGTACGGCCGGGTCGAGATAGGCCTCCGGCCGGCGCCAGTAGGCGGTCTGGAGCCCGTCGGTGAAGTCGTGAGGGATCGGGAACGTCAGTACGGTGTGCGCGTCGAGCGCCTCGGCCACCTCCGCCACCGCAGTGAAGCGTCCGCGGTCCAACTCCCGTATTTCCGGCAGGTATTCGTCCACGAGCCACAGCTCGGGGCGGTGCTCGGGATCCCAGGTGAAGACCGCCTGCCGGCGCGAGACCCGGCGCAGTTCGGCGAGCCCGCGGTGCAGGTCGGTCCAGTGGTGCACGGTGAGGACGGCCATGGCGGCGTCGAAGGCCCCGTCGGCGAACGGCAGTGCCTCCGCGCCCGCCTTCACCTTCCGGGGGCCGGCATGCTGGTCGAGCATCACCTGCGACGGGTCGACGGCGGTGACCTCGGCCTCCGGCGGCTCGTACGAACCGGTCCCGGCCCCGACGTTGACGACGGTGCGCGCACCGTCCAGCGCCCGGCCGATCAGCGCGGCCAGCCGGGGGTCGGGCCGCCGTGCCTTCTTGTAGCCGACCCCGATGCGGTCGTACGCGGCCGCCGTCCGTCCCTGTGCGCTCTTCTGCTCCATGGGGCCGACTCCAGCAGAGCGGCCCGCCGTTGATCAAGGGGTTTCCGCGGCGGGCCGGACGCGCGCCGTCACGGCCCCAGCAGTACCGCCGATTCGGCGGGGACGTGGACGCGGCCGTCGGGGCCCGGGTGCTCGACCGGCTCCCAGGCCGCCAGGACCCGCACCCCGTTGCGGCCGAGGGCGATGGTCACCGGCTCGGCGGACAGGTTCGCGACCACCCGTACGTCGCCCCGCCGGAAGGTCAGCCAGCGGCGCTCCTCGTCGAATGCCACGCGGACCGCCGCCAGGTCCGGATCGCGCAGGTCCGGGAGGGTGCGCCGGAGCGTGACCAGCGTCCGGTACCAGGCCAGCAGCCGGTCGTGCGGGGCGCGCTCCGGCTCCGCCCAGTCCAGGCAGGAGCGGTCGCGGGTGGCGGGGTCCTGCGGGTCCGGGATCTCTTCGGCCTTCCAGCCGTGCGCCGCGAACTCCCGGCGCCGGCCGCTGCGCACCGCCTCGGCGAGCTCGGGGTCCGGGTGGTCGGTGAAGTACTGCCAGGGCGTGCCCGCGGCCCACTCCTCGCCCATGAACAGCATCGGCACGAACGGCCCGGTCAGCGCCAGCGCCGCGCCGCACGCGAGCAGCCCGGGGGAGAGCGAGCCCGCGAGCCGGTCACCGAGGGCCCGGTTGCCGATCTGGTCGTGGGTCTGCGTGTAGCCGACGAAGCGGTGCGCGGGGGTCCGGCGCCGGTCCACCGGGCGGCCGTGGCTGCGGCCCCGGAAGGAGGACCAGGTCCCGTCGTGGAAGAACGCCCGCGTCAGGGTCTTGGCGAGGGCGGCCAGCGGCGCCTCGGCGAAATCGGCGTAGTACGCCTGGGACTCGCCCGTCAGCGCGCAGTGCAGCGCGTGGTGGAAGTCGTCGTTCCACTGGGCGTGCAGGCCCAGGCCGCCGGCGCCGCGCGGGGTCGTGGTGCGCGGATCGCACCGGTCGGACTCGGCGATCAGGAACAGCGGACGGCCGCTCTCGGCGGCGAGCGCGTCCACGGCCGCGGACAGCTCCTCCAGGAAGGTCAGCGCCCGTTCGTCGGCGAGCGCGTGCACGGCGTCCAGGCGCAGCCCGTCGATCCGGTAGTCCCGCAGCCAGGCGAGGGCGCTGCCCAGGAGGTACGCGCGCACCTCGTCGGAGCCGGCGGCGTCCAGGTTGACCGCCGCGCCCCAGGGGGTGTGGTGGGTCTCCGTGAAGTACGGGCCGAAGGCAGGGAGGTGGTTGCCGGACGGGCCGAGGTGGTTGTGGACCACGTCCAGCACCACCCCCAGGCCGGCCTCGTGCGCGGCGTCCACGAACCGGGCCAGCCCGGCCGGGCCCCCGTACGGCTCGTGCACCGCCCAGGGCGCGATCCCGTCGTACCCCCAGCCGTTCCGGCCGGGGAACGGGCACACCGGCATCAGCTCCACGTGCGTGATGCCGAGCGCGGTGAGGTGCCCCAGGCGGGCCGCGGCCGCGTCGAAGGTGCCCTCGGGGGTGAAGGTGCCGATGTGCAGCTCGTAGAGGACCGCGTCCTGGAGCCGGACCCCGGGTGCGGGCGCCTGCGGGGCGATCGGCTCGAAATCCACCACCGCGGAGAGGCCCTCGGCCCCGTCCGGCAGCCGCCGCCCGCGCGGGTCGGGCCGTACCGCCTCCGGTCCCGGCGCCACGCCCAGCAGGAATCCGTACCGGTCCCCGTCGGCCGCCGGGGCCTCCACGACCCACCAGCCGGGCCGGTCCGGATCGTGTCCCATCTCGTACGCCTCGTCCCGCAGCCGCAGCGCGACCCGGTCTGTCAGCGGTGCCCACACCTCGAACTGCACGGACGGTTCCCCTCGTCTGCGGCGGTACCCGGAACGTGTGCCGGACCCATCATCGCGCGGACGGCCGGAGGAGTTCTGGACACTCCGGCCCTGACGGGCCGACAATCACCCTGTGACGTCGAGTTTCGAGTTCCCCGCCTTCCCGGTTCCGCGCCTGTCCGACGCCGAGCGCGACCGGGCGCTGACCCAGCTCCGCGAGGGTGCGGCCCTCGGGAAGCTGTCCCACGACACGTTCGTGCGCCGGATGGAACTCGCCCTCGTCGCCCGCCGCTCCGAAGACCTCGCCGTCCTCACCGCCGACCTGGACGGCCGCGGCGGCGAAGGCCCCTGGACCCGTCGCGTCTTCGCCTGGGTGGGCCGGGCCTCCGCCGTGTCCGCCGGGGTCCGGCGGGCCTGGACCGCCGAGCGGCTGCCCAAACTGCTGCTGCCGCACCCCAGCGCCCGGGCCCTGCGGATCGGCCGCGACCCCGGGAACGGGCTGCGGCTCACCGACGAGACGGTCTCCCGGGTGCACGCCGAGCTCGGCATGCGCGACGGCGTGTGGGTGCTCACGGACCTCGGCTCCTCCAACGGCACCACGGTCAACGGCCGCCGGGTCACCGGCTCGGTCGCGGTCCGCGACGGCGACCAGATCGGCTTCGGCCGGATGAACTTCCGGCTCTCCTCCCACTAAGGGGGTGTCTTGTCGATCATGCCGGGCCCGATGATGGTGCCCATGGAAGCCGAGAACCCCAGCGAACACCCGCCCGTGCCCGCACGGCCCGCGGGCCGCGCGGGCCGCGTACGCCC
>NZ_JBHYVA010000587.1:4046-5502 GCF_042750055.1 Streptomyces sp. NPDC059456 | reverse complement strand
GGCCGTGCAGTGCCTGGCCCGCCGCGGGCATCTGCCGGGGCCGGCGGACCCGTACGGGCGCTCCCGCACCGGGGGCAGCCCCTTCCACTTCGCCGGGCTGCCCGGCCTCGTCATCACGGCTCCCGACACCGAGCCGGAGCCGATCCTCAAATGCCCCCAGGCGCAGCTGGAGCGGCAGTTCGAGGCCCGGGCCGCGGCGGCGGGTGCGCGGATCCTGCGCGAGCACCGGGTCACCGCCCTGGTCCGGGAGCCGGACGGGGTGCGGATCGAGGCGGAGGGTCCGCACGGGCCCGTCGTCTGCACCGCCGGGTACCTCGTGGGGGCCGACGGTGCGCGCAGCACCGTCCGCGAGCAGGCGGGCATCGGCTCCGAGACCCACCCGGCCACGGTCTCCGCGCTGATGGGCGGGGTCATGCTGGCGGAGCCGGACGTGCTGTCCGCGGGCTGGCACCAGACCCCGCGCGGCTGGATCGTCGCCAAGCGGGACCCGGACGGCAGGACGCACCTGCGCACGCTCAACTGCGCCGGGGCGCACGCCGACCGGCACGCCCCGCCCACGCTGGAGGAACTGCGCCGGGAGGCGTCCTGGATCGCCGGGCGCGAGATCGCGATGGAGGACCCGCGCTGGCTCGGCAGGTTCAGCGATTTCACCCGGCTGGCCACGGCCTTCCGGGCGGGACGGGTGTTCCTGGTGGGGGACGCGGCGCACGTCCACTTCCCGATCGGCGGGCAGGGTCTGAGCACCGGCGTGCTGGACGCCCTCAACCTGGCCTGGAAGCTGGCGCTCGCGGTGCACGGGCAGGCGGGGCCGGGCCTGCTCGACACGTACGACGCGGAGCGCAGGCCCGTCGCCCGGCGGGTCATCGAGAACACGCGGGCCCAGCTCGCCCTGATGCGCCCGGGGCCCGAGCTCGACGCCCTGCGCGGGGTGTTCAGCGGGCTGTTGGCGCAGGACGCGGCCCAGGACCACCTCGGCGGCCTCATCAGCGCGCAGGACACGGTGCTCCCGGAGCACACCAGGGGGCACGGACCGGGCGCAGGAACGTTTCTGCACAATGCCGTGCTGACCACCTCGACCGGCGACGCCGATGTGATCGGACTGCTCCGGGACGGCCGGCCGCTGCTGCTGCTCCTCGGGGAGAAGGGTGAGCGCCACCGCGAGGAGGCCCGGGCCTGGGACGGGATCCTGCGCGTGGTGCGGGCCCGGCCCACCCCCGAAGTGCCGTACGAGGCGCTGCTGGTGCGGCCCGACGGCTACATCGCCTGGACGCCGGGCGGCACCGGCCTGGCCGCCGCGCTTTCGGAGTACTTCGCCGGGGGCGCCCGCGCGGTGTGCCCGTGACGGAGCCGGGGGCGGGGGCGGGGCCCCCCGCGGCCCCCGCCCCCCCCCCCCCCGCCGGCGGCGCGCCCCGCGCCGCCGCGCCCGGCGCCCCCGGGGCACGGCCGCCGCCCCCGC
>NZ_JBHYVA010000587.1:0-4036 GCF_042750055.1 Streptomyces sp. NPDC059456 | reverse complement strand
GGGGGGGGGCGGCGCGCGCGGGGGCGCGGGGGCGCGGGGGGGGCCGCCCCGGCCCCCCCCCCCCCCCCCACGGCCGGCGCGGGGCCCGGCTCAGCCGACGGCGGCCGCCAGTTCCAGCTCGTCCGCGGCCTTGCGGGCCTCGGCGTAGACCGCGGCCCCGCGGGCCTCGGTGAGGTCGAGCGAGGCGAGGACGGAGGGCACGGCGATGCTGGGCAGCAGGTGGCGCATCAGCGCGGAGGCCCTGGCCGCCAGGTCGCGGTAGTCGCAGATGGCCTGGGACATGGACTGGACGCCGGCGAACGTGCCCACGACGACGTCGGCGGTCTCGACCGGTACGACGTGCGGCAGCAGCTCGCCCTGCTCCTGGGCCTTGCGGAGCGTCAGGGTGGTGACCTCGGCCCAGCGCAGGAACGGGCCGCTGCGGTCCAGGCCCTGGGCCAGCTGGTCCATGGTCAGCCGGACGCCGGCGCGCACCATGGGGTCCGTCTGCAGGCGGTAGGCGTGGAGCATCACCATGTCCACGATCTCCTGCACCTTGGACGCCCGCTCGGGGACCATGATCCGCTGGTCCTGCTCGGCGAGGACGCCCTGGGCCAGGTCGTCCTTCGACTGGAAGTGGAAGTACAGGGCTCCCTTGGTCACACCGGCTTCGCTGAGGATCTGGGAGATGGTGGCGGCTTGGTAGCCGTGTTCCTCGAAGATCTTGGCTGCCGCCGTAAGGATCGCCTGCCGTGTGCGGATGGCACGGACTTGCTCAGCCACGCTGCCTCCTCCCTTCTCTGATGATGGGGTCAGTAAAAAACCGCCCAGTTCGTATCTTACAGCGGGTGACGGCCATCAGCCGATGCGCCGGAAGAAAAATGTCAGGTCAGAGGGGGAAAATCATGATTCTGGTCACCGGTGCCACGGGGACGGTCGGGCGCGAAGTGGTCCGTCGCATCCCTGCTGACCTGCACGTTCGCATCATGTGCAGGAAACCGGAACGAGTTGTGGAGGCATCGGCGACGGCCGAGGCCGTATACGGCGACTACCGGGATCCGCAGTCGCTCGTACGAGCCCTGCGCGGGGTGCGCACGGCCTTCCTGGTGACCACGGGGGTGGGAGGGGATGAGGATGCGGTCTTCATTCGGACCGCGCGGTCGGCCGGCGTTCGGCACGTCGTGAAGCTCTCCGCCGCCGCCGTCGAGGACACCGGGGCGAACGACCTGATCACCCGGTGGCAGCGGCGCAACGAGGAACTGCTGCGCCGCTCCGGGCTGGAATGGACGCTGCTGCGCCCGCGGTCGTTCATGTCCAACACCCTGTCCTGGGCGTCCTCCCTGCGTTCGGACGGCGTGGTGCGGGCCCTGTGCGGGTCTTCGGGCAACGCCTGCGTCGATCCGCGGGACATCGCGGACGTGGCGGTACGGGCCCTCACCGGGGAGGGGCATGCGGGCCGGGCCTACACGCTGACCGGGCCGGAGGCGATCACCGCGGCCGGGCAGACCGCCCAGCTCGGGCAACTGCTGGGCCGTCCCCTCCGGTTCGAGGAACTGGAACCGGAGCAGGCGCGTACCGCGCTGCGGGCGCGCCATCCGCACGACGTCGTCGAGGCGCTCCTGGACAGCGCGCAGCGGCAGCGCGCGGGGGCGAAGGCGCGGGTGGATCCTGCGGTGCCCGCGCTGCTCGGCCGGCCCGCGGGATCCTTCCGCGCGTGGGCGGGGGATCACCTGGGCGCCTTCGTGTGAGGGCGTGCCGGCCCCCGTTCCCGGCGGGTGCCGGCACGATCCGTTCCCGGCGGCAGGCCCCGGCAGGCCGTGTGGCCCGGTCCGGCCCATTCGGCCCGTCCGGCCCCGCGCGGTCCGTTCCGGCGCGGTCGGTCAGAGGTCGTACGAGGCCGCGGTCACGATGGAGCTGAACACGCGGCTGCCGTTCTGGTGCCCGGTCACCCGGACGGCCTTGCGGTTCTCGGGGACCGCCCCGGCGGGGAGCTCCTGCGCCTCGATGACGCAGGGGGCGTCGAGTTCGGCGTACAGGTCGAACGTGCTGTCCATGCCGAGCGGCAGGAAGGCGAAACGCTCCAGCAGGGCCGAGGTGGCCTGTCGGGCGGCCTCCAGCAGCACCATGCCCGGGATGTGGTCGACGGGGTGGTCGAAGAGCACGGGATGGCGCGTGTCGGCCCGCAGGAACCAGCGGTCCGGCTGATCCGTGGGGGACAGGACCACGTCCATGGGGGATATGCGTCCGACGCTCTGCGGGGCGGTCGGGGCGGTGAGCGGCAGCCTGCGCTCCGTACCGCTCAGCGGGCGGTCCCCGCGCAGCCGTTGGTAGACCGCCGGCGCGATGCAGGTGTACGAGGCGGCCGCGGTCGCCGCCAGCCGGCCGTCGCGGCGCAGGGCGGCCTCGTAGCGCAGGCCCGCCAGGCGGCCGCCGCGCCGTTTGACGTCGGTGCAGGTGACGTCGATGTCGATGGAGGCGGGCGCGCCGCCCATTTCGAGCTGCTCGTGCTGCACCGCGATGGAGAGGTCCTTCATCAGGAACTGGTGTCCGAAGGGGACGCCGAACTCGGCGTGCCCGAGCAGGGCGCCGACCTGGCGGAAGGTCTCGACGGCCATGAGCGGGTCGTGATGGGTGCCGTGGACCGGGGTGAAGAAGCTGTGGCCGCGGGGCCATTGGGCGGTGACCGTGAAGTGGGTGTCGTCCCGGCGCTCCCAGTCGGTGAGCATGACCTCGGCGACGGCGGCTCGGTGCACTAATTCCTTGGGGACGGTGGTGGTCCACGTGGACGGGGCACCGGGTCTCGGCGCAACCCCGGTGGCCCGTCTCGTCATTTCCCCGTCGAACCCGGTTCGTTCAACTTGAAACGTGCTCGCAGACATTGCTCCCCCTGGGCTCCGCTGGCGAGAAGGGCGTGTGTGCCTCTGGCCGGGAAAGATACATACCAACCGGTTTAATTTCTAGCGGTATCCGACCATCCGCTCGGGCAAACGGCGGATGATTTCCTTCCGAATAACACGTTTCCGCTGGTCGGAGCGGTTCTCCCAGTCTCTGCCCCACTCTAACCGCACCCCCTGTGGCCGGTGGAACCCCTGGGCGGGTCGAGTGCCGCCACAGCGATCCTCGAGTCAGGTGATCAACGGTGTCCGAATGTCTTCGACGGATCGGCCCGGTATCGGACCGTCGTGGAGGCATGTGAAGCTCCTCATCAAAAACCGCACAGACGGTTTGTTATAGTGGGGGCTGGAGCACGTGGTAGTCAGGAGCGCGTGGCGGTCGCGGAGCGGCAGGCGCGCGGAGCTCCGCAGCAAGCACCCGCCGGCCTGCCCTTCGCGGCGCGGCAACCCCTCGCGATGACGGAGCAGTCGATGGTCAAACAGGAGCGCGCAGCACGTACGCGCGAAACCCTGATCCGGTCCGCAGCCGAGACCTTCGACCGGGACGGGTTCTCGGTGGCCTCGCTCACCGCGATCAGTTCACTGGCCGGGGTGAGCAACGGGGCGCTGCACTTCCACTTCCCCAGCAAGGCCGCGCTGGCGAACGCCGTCGAAGAGGCGGCGCTGGTGCGGCTGCTGGCCCTCGCGGGCGACGTGCCGCCGGCCGGCGCGGGCCGGCGCGTACAACTGCTCATCGACGTCACCCACCGGCTCGCCGGGGCGCTGCGCGCCGATGCGGTGCTGCGGGCCGGGTTCGCGCTGAGCGGCGAGCCGTCCCGGCCGCGCCAGGGCGATCTGCGCGGACGCTGGCGCGGCTGGGTCGAGGAGACGCTGCGACAGGCCGAGGCGGAAGGCGAGTTGCGCCCCGAGGCGGCGGCCGGGGACGTGGTGGCCGCCGTGGTGGCGGCGACCGTGGGATTCGAGGTGCTCGGCGCCCGGGACGGGGTCTGGCTCTCGGCGGTGACGGTCACCCGCTTCTGGCGGCTGCTGCTGCCGACGCTCGTACCGGCGGACCGGCTCGGCGGTTTCGAGGCCGCCGGAAGCCGGGCCCCGTAGGGATGGACGGGACGGGGCCCCCGCCCGCCCCCCCCCCCCCCCCAGGGGGGGGGGGGGGGGCGGGTGAG
>NZ_JBHYVA010000586.1:0-5504 GCF_042750055.1 Streptomyces sp. NPDC059456 | reverse complement strand
GCCCAGCCCGGGACGAACGCCGTATGCGCGAGGATCGCAGCCCCGAGCAGGGCGTGGGGGGGGGGGCCGGGGGGGCGCCGCGGGCCGGCCGGCCGCCCCCCCGCGCGCCGCCCGGCGGGGGGCCCCCCCCGCCGAGCCCAGTGCGTTGCCCGCCAGGAACACCACCGCGATGCTCGCGTAGCTGATGGCCTGGCCGCCGCCGAACGCCCGGATCGAGGCGTCGAGGCACATCACGAAGCAGCCCGTCAGCAGCAGCATCCCGCCGATGCCCGTCATCAGCTTCTGCGGCCGCTGGAGCACGTCCAGCATGCGCGGCACCACACCCGCGAACAGGGCCCGCACCCGCGTCACCACGAACTTCCGCAGGAACGGCACCGCCGTCACCACCAGCACCAGCACGGCCACCGTCAGCAGACCCGCGATGACCGTCCGGGACGGGGTCATCTCCGGGGTCTTCTCGGTGCCCGTCAGATAGCCGAAGGCCAGCAGCAGCAGGATGTGGCTCGCCAGTCCGAACAGCTGCGAGGCGCCGACGCTCGCCACCGCCAGCCCCGGCCGGATCCCGGCCCGCTGGAGGAACCGCGTGTTCAGCGCGACACCGCCGACCGCCGCCGGTGCCACCAGCTTCACGAAGGACCCCGCCACCTGTGCGACCACCGTCCGCAGGAACGACACCCGCTCGGGTACGAACCCCAGCAGGCTCATCGCCGCCGCGAAGTACGTCAGCGCCGAGAAGGCCAGCGCGGCCCCCACCCAGCCCCACTGCGCCTGGCCGACGACCGTCGCGAAGTCCACGTGTGCCAGCTGCGTGAGCAGGAAGTACGCACCGAACGCGCCCGCGATGAACGACACCAGCGTGCGGGGCCGGATCCGCTCCAGCCGGGCCGGCTCCACCGGCGCCTGCGGGCGGATCAGCAGCACCTGCTGGCGGATCTGGCTCAGCAGATCCTCCTCGCGGGCCCCGTCGAGGGCGTCGTCGAGCGCCTTCTTCTCGGCCTTCTTCTCCGCGGCCGTGGACGTCGCCGACTTGGCTCCGGCCGATTTGGCACCCGCCTCGCGAGCCGCCTTCGCCGCCCGCGAGGACTCCAGTACGGCCTCCCGCTGCCGGTCGGCCCGCTCCCGGGCCAGCCTGCGCAAGGTCGCCCGGGTGGAGCGGCTCAGCGCGATCGGCTGGAGCAGCGGAAGGCAGTCCGCCACGGCGTCCGGCCCGAGCACCGACACCGCCGAGGCCACCGCCCGCTCGGCGCCGACCCGCAGGCCGAGCGTGGTCAGCAGCTGGGCGATGTCCATCCGCAGCACCAGGTCGCCGGCCGCGATCTCGCCGCCGCGCAGGTCGGTGAGGACGACGTTGCCGGAACGATCCACCACGAGCGCGTCACCGGTGAGCCGCCGGTGGGCGATCCGCCGCGACTGCAGGGCCCGTACCTGCTTCCACGTGCTGCGCGTCAGGTCGTCGGTGATCTCCTCGTCGGCGAGCGCGTCGAGCGGCCGGCCGTCCAGGTGCTCGTACACGAGCATCACGGCGTCCGGGCCGAGCTCGGACGTGGCGATCAGCTTCGGCGCGTTCGCCCCGGCCGCGATGGCGGCGTACGCGAGCAGCGCCTCCTGCTCCAGGGCCTGGCGCAGCGACTGGAGACTGCGCCGCGTGGTGATGCCGCGCAGGGTGAGCCGGCGCCAGACCCGGTAGAAGAACCCGTGGGCCTGCTGTTCGCGGTCGACGACGGTGACGTCGAGCGGCGGACCGTCCTCCAGGGTGACGTGGTAGCGGCGGCCCCGGTCGCTGACCTCCGAGGGGTCGGCGCCGTCCGGGAGCTCCGCGCGCATGGCGCTGACCGGCTTGAAACCGACCCGGCGCAGGCCGGCGAGGAGGGTCTGCCCCGTGGGGCGGACGTTCGGCGAGCCGACGGCGTACAGGGTCCCGTACGCGACGCTCCAGCCGATCAGCACGGTGAGGATGATCGAGAACGGGGTGGTGTACCCGCTGACCAGCATGGCGAACGCATCGAGCAGCAGGACCACCCACAGCGCGACCCGCCAGCGCGGCCTGCGGGTCATGCCGACGGCGGTCATGTACGCGATGACGGGCGCGAGGTAGCCGTGCACCGGGTCGGTGAGGGGGCCGCCGACGCTGGTGGGACGGGTGAGGGCCTCCTGGATGGTGCCGGAGGCGGCCTGGGAGACCCACAGGTCGGTGGCCAGCGTCACGCCGTGGGCGAGGACGGCGGCGAGCACGCCGTCGGCGATGCGCAGCCCGTCCCGTTTGATCAGCCGCTCGATGGCGAAGGCGACGGGTACGAGCAGCACGGCGATGCTGGACACCAGCCCGGCGACCTTGATCAGCAGGTCGGGCGCGGCGCCGGTGCCCTGGCTGATGTCGGCTTCGAGGCCGGCGGTGGTGCGGTGTGCGAAGGCGGCGATGCCGAGGACGACGGCGATGCCGAGGACGCCGACGAGCAGGCGTACGAGGTCGGACGGCCGGTGGACGCGGGCGGCGAGCAGCGGCTCGTCGACCTCGACCTGGTCGGCGCACGCGGAGGCGTGCCCGTGCGGCACGCCGGCTTCGGGCCCGGCCCCGCCGGCTTCGGGCCCGACCGCGGGCTCCTTCCCGGCTCCGGGTTCGGCCCCGGCTCGGGGTTCGTCCCCGGCCCCGGGCTCGGCCCCGGACGCGGCCCGGGCCCGGGGTTCGGCCGGGGCTCCGTCCGCGGGCTCGGCTGCGGTGCCGGCGTCCGGCCCGGCCGCGGCCGCGGCCTCGGGCACGGGTTCGGGCGCGGGCGCGGGCTCGGGGACGGCCCCCGTCCCGTGCCCGGGCTCGTCGGGGAGCTTCCCCGGCCCCGGCCCGGGGTACGGGTCCGGGCGCGTGCCGTCGTCCTCAGCCGCGCCGTCCGGAGGGCTCACACCCTGCTCCTTCGTCGTCACTTCCGTCTCTTCTTGATCACGTATCACCAGTCACCGCCCGGAAGATGGTGGCACGGACCGACGTGCGGGCGGGGCATCAGGGTGCGTGCCGGTACGGAAGGAAACCTTCCGGGAACCAGTCCGTGATGTACGGCACCATGGGCGCAATGAGCGAAGAGCTGCCCGCGTACGCGGAGCGCGTGCTGGATGCGGCCGAGCGGATTCCGCCCGGCCGGGTGATGACGTACGGGGACGTCGCCGAATGGCTCGGAGAGGGCGGACCGCGTCAAGTCGGGCGCGTGATGGCCCTGTACGGGGGAGCCGTGCCCTGGTGGCGGGTGGTCCGGGCCGACGGCAGGCCGCTGCCCGGCAGCGAGCACCGGGCGCTGGAGCACTACCGCGCGGAGGCCACCCCGCTGCGTCTGACGGCCGACGGCGAGGCCCGGCTGAACATGCCGCGGGCGCGCTGGGACGGCCGGGACGAGCACGCCGCACGGGACGAGGGTCACATCTGACAGCTTCGGCCATGCGGGGCCGCCGCGGGCGGTCGGGCCCCCGTACGAAGGCCCGTACGGGGGACGGCCACGAAGCCGTGTGCGGGGCCGGGTGCGGGGCCGGTTCCGGGAAGCGGCGGGCTCCCCGCCGGCCTCCCGGGCCCCACCTCGGGGAACTGCGCGCCACCCGCCGGTTGCCGTAGCGTTGCCTCTTCGGCCGCAGCAACCGCAGACCCACCAGGACCGGCACCCCACGTGATCACCTCTCCATCCGACCGCTCCGAGCGGCGGCGTACGCGGACCCCTGACGCGTACCGCCTCGTGCGCACCGGGCCGCAGCGGGTGGATCCCCCTGTTCTGGACGCAGCGCAGCAGGCGGTGGTTGATCACACCGGCGGCCCGCTTCTCGTCCTGGCCGGACCCGGCACCGGGAAGACGACCACCCTCGTCGAGGCGGCCGCGGCGCACGTCGAGGCCGGGGTGGACCCCGCCCGGATCCTGATCCTCACCTTCAGCCGCAAGGCGGCGGTGGAACTGCGCGACCGGGCCGCCCTGCGGCTCGGCGGGGCGCGCGCCCCGCAGGCCACCACCTTCCACTCCTTCTGCTACGGACTCGTCCGCGCCCACCAGGACACCGACCTGTTCGCCGATCCGCTGCGGCTGCTGTCCGGCCCGGAGCAGGACGTCATGGTCCGGACCCTGCTGGAGGGACAGCGGCAGATCCGGTCCATCCGCTGGCCGGACGACCTGCGGGCGGCGCTCACCACGCGCGGGTTCGCCGACGAGGTCCGCGCCGTCCTCGCCCGCGCCCGCGAACTGGGCCTCGGCCCGACGGCGCTCGACGCGTTCGCGACCCGGCTGGGCCGCCCGGACTGGAAGGCGGCGGCCGCGTTCCTCTCCGAGTACCTGGACGTCCTGGACATGCAGGGCACGCTGGACTACGCCGAGCTCGTGCACCGGGCGGTACTGCTGGCCGAGCGCACCCCCTCCCTCGCCTCGGCCTACGACGTGATCTACGTGGACGAGTACCAGGACACGGACGCCTCCCAGCTGCGGCTGCTGCGGGCCCTGGCGGGGCCGGCGGGCACGCTCGTCGCCTTCGGCGACCCGGACCAGTCGATCTACGCCTTCCGCGGCGCCGACATCAACAACATCCTGGACTTCGAGTCCTCCTTCCCGGGCGCGGCGGTCCACGCGCTGACGGTGGGCCGCCGCTCCGGGGCGAACCTCCTCGCGGCGACCCGGCTGCTGACTACCCGGATGCCGGTCCCGCGCCTGCCCGCGGCGGCCGTCCGCGCACACCGCGGCCTGGAGCCGACGCGGGACGGCGGCCGGGTGGAGGTCTTCACGTACCCGACGGCCGGCGCCGAGCTCGACAACATCGCCGACATCCTGCGCCGCGCGCACCTGGAGGACGGCGTGCCGTGGCAGGACATGGCCGTCCTGGTCCGCTCCGGCGGCCGCACCCTCCCGGCGATGCGCCGCGCCCTGATCTCGGCGGGAGTCCCGGCGGAAACGGACGGCACGGACACCCCGCTGCGCCACGAACCGGCGATAGCCCCCCTCCTCACCGCCCTCCGCACGGCCGCGACCCCCCTCCCCGCAGCCGAAGGCTCCGCCCGGCCCGAAGCCCCCGCCGAAACCGCCCCGGCGGCCACGACCGCGGCCCCCGAGGCGGCCGAGCCCGAGCCCGAGCCCGACTCCGAGCCCGACGTCGAGTCCGAGCCCGAGGCCGAGCCCGAGGCCGAGCCCGACTCCGACTCCGAGTCCGAGCCCGACGTCGAGTCCGAGGCCGTCCCGGCCGCCCCCGGCGCAGAGGTCCCGGGCCCCCGGTCGGCCGCGGCCGCCGACGCAGATCCCGGCCTGCCCGGCCCGCGACGGGCCCCCGGGGCCGACCCGGCGGCCACGACCGCGGCCCCCGGGGCGGCCGAGCCCGAGCCCGACGTCGAGCCCGAGCCCGACTCCGAGTGCGAGGCCGAGCCCGACTTCGAGGCCGACCCGGTCGCCGGTGGCGAGGTCCCCGGCGGCTCCGGCCTGCCCGGGCAGCGGCGCGGTGGTGGCTCCGCCGACGCCCCCCCGTCGGCCGCGGCCGTCGCGCCCCAGTCCGGGGCGCGC